>CAZRDD010000057.1:0-15907 GCA_964598675.1 uncultured Parafilimonas sp. | reverse complement strand
AAGCACTGGCAGCAAGCAATGAGCGGTTTGAATACGTAACCCGTGCCACATTTGATGCAATTTGGGATTGGGATATAAACAAAGGAACCATTCTTTACAGCAGCGCATATAAAACGCTTTTTGGTTACGATGCAGGTGTATATGCTTTTAGATTATTTGAAACCTATTTTACAAAAACCCACCCCGATGATGTGGCTGCGGTGCTGCAAAGTTTAAAAGATGCAGTACACGGTACCGGCCTTTATTGGTCTAAAGACTACCGTTTTTCAAAAGCCGATAAAGAGTATGCTTATGTTCTTGATAAAGCCACCATTGTAAGAGATAAAGAGGGCAAGGCAGTAAGGATGATTGGAGCCATGCAGGACATTACCGACCGGCGACGCGCCATAGCAGAACTGGAAAAGAGTGAATTGAAGTTCCGCTCCATGGTGCATAATATAAACGATGTTATTACCCTTGTTGACGAAAACGGGTTCGTGTTATATTCAAGCCCATCACTAAGTGCCGTTTTAGGTTATACACCAGAAGAAGTTAACGGGCTTAAAATATTTACCTTATTGCACCCTGATGACTATGAGCGCTCCAAGGAAGTGTTTAAAAAAATATTGTCTACTCAGGGCAACAGCGATATTATTGAATTTAGGTACAGGCACAAAAACGGGCAGTTTCTCATTATGGAGTCGCAAGGCAATAACCAGATGCGCAACCCTGCTGTAAATGCACTTATTCTTACAACAACGGATATAACAAAACGCCGGGAGAAAGAAGAGGAACGAAAACTACTGGTGTACGAGTTGTTGGAGAAGAATGCCGACTTAAAACAGTTTTCATACATCACCAGCCATAACCTGCGCGCGCCACTAACAAACCTTATGGCTATTTGCAACCTGCTTGATACAGAGGGGCTTTCGCAAGAGGATACGATGATGATGATAAATGCGTTTAAAGTAGCTACAGCAAAGCTAAACGAAACGCTTAACGACCTTATTAAAATATTGATTATTAAAGACGGTAAAGGGCAGGAACTTGAAGAAATTGGGTTTGAAAATGTTTTTTCGGCTGTTGTTCGTTCAGTAAGCGGCGTTGTTGAGGCGGCCGGAACAATTATTCATGAGGATTTTTCAGCAGCACCATCAGTTTACTTTTACAGGTCTTACATAGAAAGTATTTTCCTTAACCTGCTTACCAATGCTATAAAATATGCTCACCCCGAAAGGCCACCTGTGATAGAAGTGGAGACTCATGAAGATAAAAAATTTGTAATACTCACTTTTAAAGACAACGGCATTGGAATGACGATGAGCCGTGTACAAAACAAGATATTTGGACTATACCAGCGCTTTCACAACAAAATTGATGGAAAAGGTATAGGGCTGTACCTGGTTCACTCGCAGGTTACAGGCCTGGGCGGCACTATAACCGTTGACAGTAAGGAAAATGAGGGAAGCACTTTTACTATTAAGTTTAAAAAGGTACAATAGCTGGTGTTTTTAACCCGTATAACAAATGCTGCTTTATGTAACAAGGCTGCCGTATAACTGTAATACTGGTAAAATTAACATGGGCAGAATTATACATCTGTAAATTTATCCATCGTTCAAATACAACCACCCCAATATACAAAGCATGTTAACTTAGCATTCTAAACAAAGCCTTAAAACATGCTTCGTATTGTAGCAACCATAGTTTTTGCATTATTATTACCTGCCGCAGCTTTCTGCCAGGATGATGCGTTTAAGCCAGATTATAGCAACCCTTTAGCTATACCCGGTTACCGTTTGGCATGGCATGATGAATTTAACAACACAGGCAAGCCTGACAGCACAAACTGGACATACGAAACAGGCTTTGTACGCAATGAAGAATTGCAATGGTACCAGCCAGCCAATGCTACATGTACAAATGGTGTTTTACTTATTGAAGGCAAAAAAGAAAGGGTTACAAACCACTTTTTTAAAGCTGGAAGCCCCGACTGGAGGTACAACCGCCCCTATGCAGAATACACTTCTGCCTGCGTTGTAACACAAGGGTTACAACAGTTTGGCTACGGGCGTTTTGAAATAAGGGCCCGCATTGATACAGCCCAGGGTGCATGGCCTGCAATATGGACACTGGGGGTTAACGGCCAGTGGCCTGCCAACGGAGAAGTAGACCAAATGGAGTTTTACAGGGTAAACGGCATACCCACCATTTTAGCAAATGTAGCCTGGGGCACCAATAAAAAATATGTAGCCAAATGGAACACCCAACGAGTGCCGCTGGCCCATTTTATTCAGAACGACAACCATTGGGTAGAAAAATTTCATATATGGCGCATGGACTGGAGTAAGGACTCTACCAACCTCTACTTAGATAACGAACTGCTTAACACAACATTACTCAGCCAAACCATTAATGAAGATGGCAGCAACCCTTTTACAAAACCGCAATACCTGCTGTTAAACCTGGCCCTTGGGCAAAACGGAGGTGCCCCGCGTACAGACTTTGAAACAATTAAATACGAAGTTGATTATGTTCGCTACTACACACCAGAGCAGCAATAACATGATTAGTAACATTCTAATAGTTTGTTAGGTTTATTAATGCTGCATATACAATCAACGGGAACAATGCAATACTAACAATAACCGGTGTTAACCCAACACCACCAGTCAAAATAAACATCACATACATTTTAAGAAAAGTAATTTTTTATTTCACTTTTACAGCCCTAACAAACAAAACAGTAATAAGGCAATAAAAACTTTTATCTGATTATGGAACAGATTATAATACGACCCGCAGTTTTAAACGACATAGATGATTTACTTGTATTTGAACAAGGCGTTATTGCAGCAGAGAAACCATTTGATATAACCATAAAGGATGGGCACATACACTATTACAACCTTAACGAACTTATTACCGCACCACATATTAACCTGGTGGTGGCCGAATTGAACAACAAGCTGATTGGCTGCGGCTACGCCCGTATTGAAAAGGCCAAGCACTTTGAAAAGCACCCGGTTTATGCCTACCTGGGCTTTATGTTTGTTATACCCGAACAAAGAGGCAAAGGGGTAAACCATAAAATTATAGAGGCACTTAGCCAGTGGGCTATTGCACAAAATGTAACCGAAATAAGGCTTGAGGTGTATAACGATAACCTGCCTGCCATTAAAGCATACGAAAAAGCAGGCCTGGAAAAGCATATTTTATGGATGCGTAAAGGGCTGCCGGCAGTCAAACTTTAACAACCTGCCAGTTAAAAACCTGTTGCAATCGTTTTTACCTTTACTTGCAATACCCAAAATATATGCTAAAAACCACCTTAGCCCTTATCATATTTTATTTTACATTAAACACCATTGGTTATACACAAATTAGTTGCGATTCTACTGCTTTTTACAATGGGGTTGAACTGCACCGTCAAGGCAATTTTAATGAGGCTATAAAGTTATATACTCAGCAAATTAACACCTGCCCGGGCTTTGTTAACGCCTACATAAACAGGGGCTTTTGCTTCTACTTGAACAAACAACGCGACAGTGCGAACCACAACTTTACCCTTGCGGTAAAATTTAGTACAGAAAAGCAGTATACCATATACTCAATAGCCGATGTATTTTTCAACTGGAAACAATACGACACAGCCTTTCTGTTGTTCAGGCAGTCTACACTGCTCGATACCACATTTTCAGATGCTTATTATCACATGGGTCGTTGTAAATGGCTTAAAAGAATTGGCATACTGCATCAAACCCATAACGATACCGACTATTCCAAAGACCCGGTTTTTAAAGCCTATCTTAAAGACGAAATACTGGGTTATTACAATAGAGCCATTTTTATTGATTCGGCTGAAAACGCCACTTTTTATGCCACCCGCAACCAGATGGATGCTCTTAAAGACATGAATACTCATTACATGTACTACTATGACAGGGGCTTGGTTAAAGTAAATTTTGGCGATTACAAAGGTGCTTTGGCCGATTTTGAGCAAGCTAACATTGTACACCCAACCATCAGCGGCTATCGTTATGCTGCTTATATAGCGCGTATGGCTGGCGAAAAAGAAAAAGCCTGCTGCTATATAAATACCTGGGCTGTTATGGTAAGCCCCGGCGAGGAGATGGACGTAATTGAAAAAAAGAAGACAGCCGAAAAATTTTGCACGCAACTTGGCCTTAAATAATGCTCAACTACCAGGTGTTGGCTGGCTGATTATCGCCATTAGGCTTGCGTATGCAACCTTGCCAACTATCGTTTTTTAGCCGTTAACCGGTTGCTCCATTTAACCGCTTCAAACCAACCAACGAATATAGACCCCGCAGCTATGCTTACCAACAGTTGGCCCGCCACCCATGGCTGAAATTTAAAGACCCTGGCTAACGGTGGCACATACAACAGTAAGCCGGTTATAGCCACCGTAGCAGTAATAATAAGCAGCACAAGGTTATTTTTATACAGTAAGGTAGTTAATACAGAATAGTAAAATGAGCGGTTTACAAGCGTTAAAAATATGTTGGCAGCAATAAGCACAACAAACACCATTGAGCGCGTATGCTCCTCACTATAGCCCTGCATAACAGCATACTGGTATACCGCAAGTGTGCCCGCTGTAATTGCAAGCCCCTGTACCATGCTGCCTGCCAGCTCCTTCCAGTTAAAAAAGGTGCTGGTAAAGGGCCGGGGCTTTTGCTGCATGGTATTTTTTTCCATTGGCTCATTTTCGTAAATGATGGAGCAGGTAGGCCCCATAATAAGCTCAAGAAAAATAATGTGTACCGGGGTAAATATATTAGGGTACAACCAGCCTAAAGCCAATGGCAAAAACACCGTTAGCACAATGGGTATGTGTATGGATATAATGTATTGTATGGCTTTTTTAAGATTGGTATAAATTCTGCGGCCCATAGCAACGGCATCAACCATTTTAGAAAGGTCATCTTCCAGCAAAATAAGCGATGCTGCCTGTTTGGCTATTTCGGTACCCTTTTTACCCATGGCTATGCCAATATGGGCTGCTTTAAGCGCCGGGCCATCATTTACCCCATCACCGGTCATGGCCACAATTTCGTTATTGGCTTTTAAGGCATTAATAATCTTCAGCTTGGCTTCGGGAAACATTCGCGTAAACACCTGCGTATGGTTAACCATATCTTTCAGCGCCTTACCATCCAGTTGCACAAGTCCATCCCCCGAAATACATTTATCGTACCCTTTAAAGCCTATTTGTTTGGCAATAGCCGTTGTGGTAGCCGCATTATCGCCTGTTACTATTTTAACTGTTATACCGGCAGTGTAAAACCCTTCCAGCACCTGTTGTATGTTTTCTTTTGGGGGATCGTAAAAGGCAATAATACCCTTAAAGGCAAAATTGAAATTCTGCTGCTTTACGGGAAAATCATTCCCCTCAAAACAGGCCTCCCCTACCCCTAACACGCGGTAACCCTCCGTTGTAAGAACTTTTATAGCAGCTTCTGTTTGCTGTATTTGTATGGCCGAAAGGCCGCAGGCCTGCATAATAGCTTCCGGCGCACCTTTTGCAGCAATTATCCGTTTACCGTTACTATTCTCAAACAGGTGGGTCATCATAGGCGGTTTACCACCCAGTGGATATTCATGCACCATTTTGTATAAAGGCCGTTCATCTTCCTCTACCTGTTTTGCGTATGCATCGTGCAAAGCTACTTCCATGGGGTCGAAGGGTATTGGCTCGCTGGACCACATGGCCAACCTTATAAGTTCTTTTTCTTCATCCCCCAACCCGCCCCCTGCATCGGCAACCGCGTTTGTTGAAAACACATAAAGCTTTGCAATGCTCATTTTATTTTGTGTAATAGTTCCCGTTTTATCGGTACAAATAACCGTGGCACTGCCCAATGTTTCAACGGTTTTCATTTGTTTTACCACAATACCCATCTTCATCAAACGCCAGGCACCCAATGCCATAAAAGTAGTAAAGGCCACAGGTATTTCTTCGGGCAAAATACTCATAGCCAGGGTAAGTGCCTTTAGCAGGCTGTCCAGTATATTAAACGAATGGAAATAATTAATACCCCATACTATTACAAAAACTACAACGCCCACCATTACCATTTTCAAAACAAAATTGTTTACCTGCTGTTCCAGGGGTGTTTTTTGCTCTTTAATACTCTCAAGCGTTTTCCCAATTTTACCAAGTTTGGTTTCGTTACCCATGGCCGTACCGGTCGCAATGGCCACCCCGCTGGCAACAGTGGTCCCCTGGTAAACAAAGTTATCGGCAGCGGATTTGTCCTTATACACCGCCAGCGATTCGCCGGTGAGGATAGATTCGCTTACAGAAAAATCATTGGAGTGTATTATTGTACCATCGGCTGCAACAGAAGCCCCCTCTTCCACCACCAGGCAATCGCCTACCACCAGTTCTTCGCTTTTAATATCCACCTCCTCTCCATTTCGTATCACCCTGCAGGCGGGCTGGGTAAAGCTCTTTAATTTTTCCAGCGCATTGCGGCTCCGGTTATCCTGGTACAGCGAGATTGTTGCCACCAGCACTATAGCAGCCGCTAAAAAAATACCATCGCCGGTATCGCCGCTTACAAAATAAATAGTGGCGGCAATAAGCAGCAAAAGCACCATAGGTTCTTTAGCCAGGCTTTTCAACGCTTCTAAAAAGCCATTTTCTTTTTTGTAGGCAAGCCTGTTATACCCATATTTTTCCCTTGCGGCTGTTACCTGCTCATCAGTTAACCCTGTGATATTAAAATTATTGGCAGCCATATAAAATATGTTTGCGGCTTTTGTTGTAGTAAAAGCGCAGTTTAAACTGAAAGTTAAAAAATTACTACTGCTATCATTACAGTTTATTTACAACCAATAATGTATGCCATAATTGGTTATTTGTAACAAAACCCTTAACCGGATTTAATTAACATATAGTAACCAAAATTAACAACAGCGAAACAGTGGTTAACTGATGAAAATCAATAGTATGGTTGATTTGATGCGTATGCCCGGCCAGGGCAATTGCCCTATCCAATGCAGGTTTGCAAATACCTAAAACATGTATCTTATTAATGGAAATGAGGGTATCGAGATGCCCCTTAACACCCCCCCTTATGGAGGGTTCTCTTTTTCCTAACCTTCATTATTACCCCTTTACCCTACATTTGCGGCAAATATTTAATTGTTGAAAACAGAGAAGCAAAACTTCAGGATTCAAAAATGGATAACAGCTTTATCTGTTGTGCTGTTTGCTGCTAAACTGGTGGCCTACTATTTAACACAATCGCTGGCCATATTATCTGATGCCCTTGAAAGTATTGTAAATGTACTGGCTGGTTTTATTGGCTTATACAGCCTGTATGTTGTTACTAAACCCCGCGATGAAGACCACCCCTACGGCCACGGCAAAGCGGAGTTTGTATCAGCCGCCGCCGAAGGCGGCCTTATTGTTTCGGCAGGCATTTTAATTGCTTACGAGGCAGTGATTAATATAATACACACACAACCCCTAAAAAAGCTGGACAGTGGCCTGCTACTGGTTGCTGCCACAGGCGCTATAAACTATATTGCTGGTTATATATGCATTAGAACAGGTAAAAAAAACAAATCGTTAGCATTGCAGGCAAGTGGTAAACATTTGCAGATTGACACCTACTCCACCATGGCTATTATTGGCGGATTAATAATTATAATGATTACCAAACAGCATTGGCTTGATCATTTAATTGCGCTGTTAATGAGTGTAATCGTAATGTATAACGGTTATAAAATAATACGGCAGTCGTTAGCGGGCATTATGGATGAAGCAGATATGGAACTGCTAAACAAAATGATTGCCCTGCTAAATAAAAACAGGAAAGAAAACTGGATTGATATTCACAACTTTAGAGTTATTAAATATGGCAGCCTGCTGCATATTGATTGCCACGTAACCCTGCCCTGGTACCTTAACCTGCGCGAAACGCATGTTGAACTGGATGACCTTGGCAACCTGATAAAAGCAAGCTTTGGCGACACGATGGAAATGTTTGTACATACTGATGGTTGCGAACCCTCGGGCTGTGCTGTTTGCATAAAAAATAACTGCACCGTTAGGCAAATGCCGCTTGAAAAACGTGTTGAATGGACCATGCAAAATGTTATTACCAATAAAAGGCACGAGGTAACAACCAATTAGGTGTTACAAAAAAATTAACTGTGTAAATGTTATTTGCTTACCCCATTAAAAACCTCTGCAAGGTTTTTAACATTTTCAACTGTGTTAATACATAGCACCACTCCAAAAAATTTCTTTATCACGTAATCCATTTCATTCATCACAGCCTATTTTCCGTTTATCAAGCACTGTGATGAACGGTTTCCACCTATCTCTGCAAAACCCCGTTTGTCATGTTTTAGCATTTTTCGTGCCTTTTGATGTTTCATATTCGCACTACGAAATCAAACGTAGACAAGCGACTTTTTATGAGAAAAAAGCTACTCCAATACCTGCTGGCAGCTACCATGGCCATTTTTTCTAGTACGGTACTGCATGCACAGCAAACAGCAAAAATAACGGGCAGTGTGCAATCTGCCGATCATAAACCTATTGATGCAGCAACCATATCGCTGATGAAAAGCACCGACTCGCTGCTGGTAAAAATATCGGTAAGCGATAAAACCGGCAGGTTTGAATTTGACAATATAAAAGCTGGCCGGTATTTCATTAAAACCGAAGCTGTTGGTTACAGCAAGTACAGTGGTGCCTTGATAACACTTACCGCAGGCAACCCTGTGCAACTGGAAGCTGTAACATTGCAAAGCATTGGCAAAGACCTAAGCAGCGTTACCGTAACAGCCACCAGGCCGCTGGTGGAAAATAAAATTGACAGAACAATAGTTAACGTAGATGCATCGCCCACCAACACAGGGCTTACTGCCCTTGAAGTGTTGGAAAAAAGCCCCGGCGTTACTGTGGATAACGATGGCAATATTAGCCTTAAAGGCAAACAAGGGGTAATTGTAATGATTGATGGCAAGCCCACATATTTAACGGCCGCACAATTGGCAAGCCTTTTAAAAAGCATGAGTGCCAACCAGTTAGACCAGGTGGAAATTATGACACAGCCACCCGCCAAATACGATGCCGCTGGCAACTCCGGCGTTATTAATATTAAAACTAAAAAGAACAAGGCCAATGGCTTTAACGGAAGCATTACCAGCAGCGCTATACTGGCCATTTATTTTAAGCAAACCAACAGCATAAATGTTAACTGGCGGCAAGGTAAAATAAACGTTTATGGCACATACGGCTACAGCCATTGGGAAGGGTTTAACAACCAGGACTTATCCCGCAGTTTCCGTAAGAACAGGAGTACTGCCTTTAGCAGTAAAGTACAGCAGCACATAGACGGGCACTTTACCGACTTTAACAGCAATTACAAAACGGGCATTGATTACAATGCATCAAAAAACACTACTATTAGCGCTGGCCTGAATGGCTTTGTAGATAACAGCTTTTTCAAGTCCAGTTCCATAGCAAATTTTTACGACAGCCTTGGCCATTTTACCCAATACAACAAAGCCCAGAGCAATAACAAAAACCCATGGAAAAACATTGGCGTAACACTTGGCCTGCAGCAAAAATTTGGCAGCAAGGGTGCCGAACTTGATGCCACTGCCGACTACATCAGCTACCGCGCAACATCGCCGCAATATTCAAACAATTATTTATACAATCCCGATGGCACACTTATACCCAAAGGGGATGTTTATAACCCTAACCCATACTTGCTTAAAGGCTACCTGCCAGGCACTGTAGATATTTACACCGGCAAAGTCGATTTTTCAACCCCGTTAAAAAACAACATTACGTTTGAAGCCGGTGTAAAATCAAGCTACGTTAAAACCAACAACGATGCGCAGTACAGCCTGTACGATACACTTGCAGGCGCATGGAACACCGACACTGTACGCAGCAACCACTTTATTTACAAGGAAAATATAAATGCCGCTTATATAAGCCTGCAAAAGCAAATAAAGAAGCTAACCGTAAAGCTTGGTGTACGTGCAGAACAAACCATTGCCAACGGATACCAGGTAAAAAACAACAATACATTTAACCTTAATTACACAAGGCTTTTTCCTACAGCATACATAAGCTACCAGGCTAACGATAACAACACCTTCCAGGTATCGTACGGCAGGAGGATTGAGCGGCCCGACTACCAGGACCTTAACCCGTTTCAGTTTCAGTTAGACAGGTATACTTACGAGCAGGGCAACCCATTGCTGCAACCACAGTTCAGCCATAATTTTGAGCTGGGTTATAACTATAAAGGCGCATTAAACCTTACACTAAGCTACACCACCACCAACGGTATTATAAACGATGTAATTATTACCCAGCAGGACCCTGATAAAAATTACATTACTTACCAAACCAAGCAAAATGTTGCATCAAACAAAAACATTGGTTTTTCTGCCAACTATGGCAAACAGTTAAAAAAATGGTGGAATATTAATGCTTTTGCAAACGTTTTTAACAATGCCTACAAAGGCTACATAAATGGCGAGTTTGTTGATGTAGCCATTACCTCTTACTCAGCTAACTTAAGCAGCCGCTTTACTTTTAACAAAGGCTGGAGTGCCGAAATAAGCGGTTTTTTAGAAGGCAAAAACCTGGTAAGCAGCGCCATAATGGCCCAGCCTATGGGTATGTTTGCCATTGGTGCTGGCAAACAGTTGTTTAAAGGCAAAGGCAGTTTAAGGCTAAACCTGCGCGACCCGTTTTATCTTATGCATTTTTCGGGGGCCAGCGATATGAACACCTTTTTGCTGAATATACACAGCAAGTGGGATAACCGAAGGGCCATATTAACCTTTACTTACCGCTTTGGCAAAAGCACGGTACAACAGCAACCCAAAAAAGGCAGTGCCGCCGATGATGAACAAAACCGTGTAAAAGCAGGCGGCGGGCAGCAATAATGTTTTTTCTCTCATGTGACTATAATCCGGCCCCGGTTTTTACCGGGGCCTTTTAATTGCGTTTACTCATACAGAAAACTGTTTACCGCTAACACACCACAACTTTTTAAGGGTTATTAAGGCACGTGCTACACTTAATGCTTTTTTAACTGCTTCAAATTACAGCTGCTAAAAAATTAAACCAAAACATCGTACATTAGATAACTGTTAATGTAAAACCTAACTACACTAAACGTGGGTAAACTTCCAATTCCGGTAAATGAGAAGCAGCGCTTGAGCAGTTTGAAAGGTTATGCCATACTCGACTCATTAAAAGAAGCCGAATTTGACCGCATTACAGCAATTGCCTCTCTTATTTGCGATACACCCATTTCATTAATTTCTCTTATTGACGAATCGAGGCAGTGGTTTAAATCCAAAATTGGGCTGGATGTAGACGAAACCCCCAGGGAAATAGCATTTTGCCAGCACGCCATTATGGACACGGGCATTTTTGAAGTAGAAGATGCCACCAAAGACGAACGTTTTAAAGAAAACATACTGGTTACCGGCAAACCCGATATACGGTTTTACGCTGGCTACCCCTTAATTGACCCCAATGGCTATGCCCTTGGCACCCTTTGCGTAATTGACCAAAACCCACGGCAGCTTAACGAAAAACAAAAAAAGGCACTGCATCTGCTGGCCGAAGAAGTGATTGACCTTATTGTTGAAAGGCGGCAGAAAGAAGAACTGCGCAATTTTGAAAAACTCTTCCAGCTTTCTACTGACCTGATTTGTGTTGCGGGCACCGATGGATATTTTAAAAAAGTAAACCCCGCTTTTACAAAACTGCTTGGGTGGGATACCGAAACCATACTAAACACATCGTACTACCAGCTTACCCACCCCGATGATGTAGCGGGTACTATTAAAGAACTTGAAAAGCTGGCATCAGGGCAACAAACGGTAAGTTTTATACACAGGTTTAAAACAATTAATGGCAGCTACAGGCACCTGGAATGGACGGCCTCGCCCGAGCCTGCCACCAACAGCGTTTTTGCCATAGCCAGGGATATTACAACACTGGTGGCAAAGGAGCAGCAACTTGCCGCCAGTGAGGAAAGACTAAGGGCATTTTTCGAAAACTCGCAGGGCCTTATGTGTACGCATGACCTTGGTGGCCGGTTTCTTTCAGTAAACACCGCTGGGGCGGGCATATTAGGCTACCTGCCGCAGGAAATTTTGCATTTATCACTTTTTGATATTATACCAAATGAGCGCCACCCTTATTTACGAGGCTACCTTGCCGAAATAAAAGAAAAAGGGCGCAGCAAAGGGCAAATGATAACCCTGCACAAAAATGGCACCCCCCGTATATGGATGTTTAACAATGTGCTAGAAACAAACCCTTCTACCGGGGAACAATATGTTATAGGCAATGCCATAGACATTACCGAAAGGCACCAGCTTGAAAACGACCTTAGGCGTACCAAGCAAATGCTTGAACAAACCAATACTGTAGCACGCGTTGGCGGTTGGGAAGTGGATGTGTTAAAACAAAAAGTTTACTGGACAGCCGTTAGCAAACAACTGCATGGCGTGGCGCAGGATTATGAGCCCGACCTAAACAGTTCTATCAATTTTTACGCGGAGGGCGAAGACAGGTACAGGATAAAAAAAGCACTGCACCAAATAATAACCAACGGCACCCCTTTTGACCTTGAATTACAAGTAGTTGATAAACAGGGCAGCACCAAGTGGGTAAGAGCTTTAGGCAATGGCGAGTTTGAAAACGGCGTTTGCAAAAAAATATATGGCGCTTTTCAGGATATTGACGAAAAAAAGAAAGCCGAGCTGGAACTGGCAGCATCGCGCAAGCTGCTTACCGATGTTTTACAAGCCGCATCAGGCGTAAGTATTATTTCAACAGATACAAATGGTATTATTACTGTTTTTAATACCGGTGCAGAAAAACTACTGGGTTACACAGCTGCAGAAATGATTGGCAAGCAGTCGCCAGCCATTATACACCTTCCTGAAGAAGTAGCAGCACGTGGCAAAGAATTAACCGGGATGTATGGCTTTGCCATAGAGGGCTTCAGAGTATTTGTACATATTGCCGAGCTTACAGGCCACGAACAAAGAGAATGGACTTACATTAAAAAAGATGGCTCGCGGTGTACTGTATCGCTGGTAGTAACCCCTATATGCAATACAGATAATAAAGTAACTGGTTACTTAGGCATAGCTACCGATATTACAGAAAGAAAAAATATTGAAAACGCTCTGATTGTTGAAAAAGCAAGATTGTCAGCTTTTGTTCAGCATGCGCCTGCAGCGGTGGCCATGCTCGACAGGGAAATGAATTATATTGCCGCCAGTAACCGCTGGATGGAAGACTACAATTTAACCGGCAGGCAGTTAGCAGGTGTTTCGCATTACGTGCTGTTTCCCGAAATAACAGAAGAAGGCAGGCAGCGGCATGCAAGGGTACTTGCGGGGGCTACCGAAAAAAGAGAAGCTGATATTTTTGTACAGGCCAATACTGGCAAAACCATGTACCTTAACTGGGAAATGCGGCCCTGGTACCAGTTTAACGGCGATATTGGCGGGGTTATGATATCGGCACAGGATATTACCTCAATCATAAACCAACAGGAAGAACTTAAGGCAGCCAAGCAACTGGCCGAGCAGGCCAGTGTGGCAAAGTCGGAATTTCTGGCCAATATGAGCCACGAAATACGCACCCCCCTTAACGGTATTATTGGTTTTACCGACCTTGTGTTAAAAACCCGTTTAACCGAAACGCAGCTTCAATACCTCTCCATTGTAAACCAATCAGCCAATGCCTTGTTGGGCATCATCAACGATATTCTTGATTTCTCAAAAATTGAGGCGGGCAAACTGGAACTGGATATTGATAAATTTGACCTGTACGATATGGTTTGCCAGGCAGCAGACATCATCACCTTCCAGGTGCAGAGCAAGGGCCTGGAAATGCTGCTGAACATACCACCGGGTATGCCCCGCTTTATATGGGCAGATAATGTGCGCCTTAAACAAATTTTAGTAAACCTGCTGGGCAACGCCTCTAAGTTTACCGAAAAAGGCGAAGTGGAATTAAAGATTGAGTTATTAAGCAGCCAGAGTGGCAACTCACGCATGCGGTTTGCAGTAAGAGATACGGGCATTGGTATAAAACCCGAAAAACAAGGCAAGATATTTGAAGCATTTTCGCAGGAAGACGGCAGCACTACCAAAAAATATGGCGGCACGGGCCTTGGGCTTACCATTTCAAACAGGCTGCTGGGGCTTATGGGCAGTAAACTCCAGTTAAAAAGCAGCCCGGGCCAAGGCAGCACCTTTTATTTTGACCTGGCCGTGCAAACAGAAGCAGGCAACGCAGCAGAAGATAATAATACCTTTAACATAAAAAATGCACTTATTGTTGACGATAACGACAACAACAGGCTTATACTGCAACAAATGTTGCTGTTAAAGGATATACAGTCGGCACAGGCGCAAAACGGGTTTGAAGCATTACAAATGTTGGCAACAGGCGGCCGTTTTGATGTTATTTTGATGGACTACCACATGCCATACATGGATGGGCTTGAAACCATTAAGAAAATAAGGGAGGCTTTTTATAATACACCGGAGGAAATGCCTATTATGCTGCTTCACAGTTCATCTGACGATGCTAAAATAATAAAAGCATGCGAGGAGCTTGATGTAAGCTTTCGCCTGGTAAAGCCACTTAAAATGCAGGATGTGTATAACGCACTAACACGACTGCATAAAAAAGACAAAGCATATACACTACTTAATACTAATAACAATACCATTGAAATGACCCACAACAGCATTACCGTTTTAGTAGCCGAAGACAATATGGTTAACATGCTGCTGGTTAAAACGTTTATTGAGCGCATTGCGCCCAATGCAGTATTGCTTGAAGCCAAAAACGGGCAGGAGGCTGTACAACTTTGGCACAAAAACAAACCTGCCCTAATATTTATGGATGTGCAAATGCCCGAAATGAATGGGTACGATGCCACCCGGCAGATACGCAACCATGAAAACAACGCCCATGTACCAATTATTGCCCTTACCGCAGGCACTGTAAAAGGCGAAAGAGAAAAATGCCTTGCCGCAGGCATGGACGATTTTGTGGTAAAACCCGTTGTTGAAGAAACCATTGCTTTAGTACTTAATAAATGGCTGCAGCTATCCAGCACAGATGCCGCCACTAACCCCGCTACCAATATGAATAATGAAAACAAAAAACAACATTTTAACCTTGACACTATAAAGGAATTTTTTGGCGAAGACCATGCCATTATAGCTGGCTTTTTAGCACTGGTTAAGGAGGAGCTTGCAGCATCGGCCACCACACTAAAAAACAGCCTTGCTGCGCAGGATGTTAAAGCCCTTAAAGCCGCAGGCCATAAACTGTACGGCACAGCCTCTACTGCAGGCATGCCCACACTGTCAAGCCTTGCACACGAGCTTGAGCACATGCCGCCACTTACCCTGCCCGAAATAGAACAATTGGTTAACAAAACCACTACAGAAATAACATTGGCAATACAGCTTGTTGAAGCAGAAGAGGTGGAGTAAGTAAGCATGCAACTGTTTACCTCTGTTGCCAATTTTTGCAACAAGCGGCTGTTATGCCAGGATGATGGCCCTGATTTTAATATTTGCACAAACTACATGGCCAGCTAAATACGTGCGGCTGTTGCCCGCGTTAGAACTTAATTGCCTGTATGGCTTATGTTGAAAATAATTGATTGAGCTTCTGAACAATTTGCTGCATTCATCCATTTAACATTCTATGCATTTTGAATTTGGTTTTTACAGTTCGTTATTATTAATATTTTTTGTGCATGGGCTGGTATACTCCTTGCTGCTATTGAGGCGTGGGGTGCAAAACAGCACATCTTCAGATAAATGGTTAGCACTCTTTCTGTTACTGTGCATACTA
>CAZRDD010000056.1:0-16201 GCA_964598675.1 uncultured Parafilimonas sp. | reverse complement strand
AATGCCCTTTGATAAATCCCCTCATAAAAACCATTGCCCAATGCACTATGAACATTCATCGCGGCCCTGATAACCTTCTGCGTAATGTCACTATACTTATACTCCATCAACATTAATTTTGGCACTCTAATTTCAACCCACTGTCTTTTATCATCACTCAAACAAACTCCACCTTCGCAATCAGGCCCATCAGAAAAATAAGGTTAAAATCCTAGTCTATATGATGGTTGATTTTCTCAACTCTATATTGCCTTTATTTATTTCACCCGATATTTTATGCGTTACATAATCTGCCACCAGCTCGCCGATGGTTGAGGTGAAATAAAAATTAATACTGTCAATATCCTTTGTTACAAAATTGTTTTTCATAGTCCAGTTTACCCCTTCGCGTACATGTGCAGCCTCTTGCGGCATACCTAAGTAATCAAGCATCATAGCGGCGGATAAAATGGAACCCACCGGGTTGGCAATATCCTTGCCTGCTGCTGCCGGGTAGCTGCCATGTATCGGCTCGAACAATGCAGTACCTGTGCCTACTGAGGCTGAAGGCAACATGCCCAGCGAACCACTTAAAGCACTTGCTTCATCGCTTAAAATATCCCCAAACATATTTTCGGTAAGGATGATATCAAACTGCTTTGGGTTGAGGATAATTTGCACCGCAGCATTATCCACATACATATAATTCACCTCAACGGTGCTGTACGATGCAGCTATTTGCTGCACTACCCTTCTCCAAAGCCTTGAGGTATCCAGTACGTTTGATTTATCAATAAGCGTTAATTTTTTTCTGCGCTGCAAAGCGTATTTAAACGCAAGGTGTGCAACACGCTCTATCTCCGTACGGGTGTAAATACACTCATCGCTGGCACTGTCATCTGCCAAGTATTTTTTGCCAAAATAAATGCCCCCTGTAAGCTCGCGGAAGATGATAAAATCAACCCCTTCCAGGTGTTTTGCCTTAAAGGGTGAAAGGTGTTGCAATGCAGTATAGGTTGTAACCGGGCGAATGTTGGCATACAGTTGCAGGTTTTTACGCAACTGCAGCAAGCCCTGCTCCGGCCTTACTTTGGCGGTGGGGTTATTGTCGTACGATGGATGGCCTATAGCACCTACCAATATGGCATCGCTGTTTAGGCAGCTTTCCACGGTTTCATCCGGCAACGGGCTGCCTGTTTTATCAATGGCATCGGCACCCATTAAGCAATAGTCGTAGTGAAAGTGATGGCCATACTCGTGCGCTACCGCATCAAGCACTTTTATTGATTGCCTGGTAACTTCCGGCCCAATGCCATCGCCCATTATCACTGTTATGTTCTTTTCCATAGCATCCCTTTTTTGCAAAGGGTTTTGTTTCTTACGTTATTAAGCCGCTATAATTTCCTTTTTAAATACTGAAATTTCGTAAGCATCCTTTTTAAGCTCCAGCCTGTTTGTTATGCAGGCAGGTATTTCGTTTTCATAATGGCTTACATATATCAGCGTTTTATTAAGCGTGGTACACAAGGTATCTGTTAGCTTAACAAATTGTTTTACCTGTTCTTCATCAAGCCCCTGGCAAGGTTCGTCAAGTATCAGCAGGGGCGGGTTTTTAACCAGTGCCCTTGCCAGTAGTGTTAAACGCTGCTGGCTGGTTGATAACGTTGATAACGGCCTGTACAACACTGCCGAGAGTTTTAAATAATCAACCCATTGCTGCAACACCAACTGTTGCTGCTCATCTAACTTTTTATACAACCCTACTGTATCAAAAAAACCTGAGCCAATGGTATTATAACAGGTAATATTCGTATCAAAATACCAGTGCAGCTCGGGCGAAACGTAACCAATCTTCTTTTTAATATCCCATATACTTTCGCCACTGCCCCTTTTTTTGTCGAACAAAACAATCTTGTTGGCATACGCCTGCGGGTGGTCGCCGGTTATAAGGCTTAACAGTGTTGATTTGCCTGCACCATTAGCCCCTTTTAACAACCACTTATCGCCGCTGTTAACCTGCCATGTTATGTTGCTGATGATTGTTTTTTGCTGATAGGCCACCTTTACATTTTCCATACTTACAGCTACTGCAAAACTGGCTGCTGCCGGTGCAAAAGGTATATCACCGCCCGGGGTTTCGGCATGCTGAAGCTGGTGTATGGTATTGGTAATAAAATGCTCTTTTTCCTCAAACACCTTCAGCGCTCCGTTTTGCATAAAAGCAACATGGGTAATACATTCAGGCAACTGGTGCGCATCTGCAATAACAACAATGGTTGCCCCTGCGGCGGCTTTCTCGTTAATAATGCTTTGCAATTGCTGCCTGCTGTTTACATCAAGCCCGGTATAAGGGCTGTCAATAACATATACATTGGCCTGCTGTAAAAAAGCTTTTATCAACTGAAAGCGTTTGTGTTCCCCGCTGGAAAGGTGCAACAGCGGCGAATGCTTTCTGTGCTGCAACTGCAGGCGTTCAAGTAACTTATCAATAGCATCTTCATTATCACACACCTTCTTTAATTCATCAGCCACGGTATAAGTGGTATCGCTTTCAAAACTGTTGTAGCGTTGCTGGTAGTAAAAGTCGGAGGTGTTGGAAGTGTTTTTAAAATAGTAATGCTGTTCAACAAAAATAACGGCTGGCTTTGCTTTGCTAAAGCTTACCGTGCCGTGATAAAATAGTTTTGAAGCAATGGCTTTGGCCAATATGGTTTTGCCGCTGCCAGAGGCACCAGTTATGGCAAGGTGCTGGCCCGCATGAAGCTGAAATGATACCCCGCTTAACAACAACTGGTTTTGCAGGTGCACGGATAAGCCCTCTACCGCAACACCTGTATGGGCAGCCTGTGCCGTTGGCACTGTTGTTAGGTTACTATGGTTATCAATACTCACTGCTGCTCTTATTATTTTTTGTTTGATGTCTTGCGTTTGTAACAACCCATCGGCACTGTTAGCGTTGGTAATACATTACAATGGAAGCCTTTGCCAGCGTATTAAAATGCACATTAAAACCCACCAGCGCGGGCATTGTATTTTTATCAAGCCCTTCCAGCACCGGGGTTTTTAACGCATACACTGTAATAATATAGGTATGAAAGCCGTGGCCTTGTGGCGGGCAGGGGCCACCATAACCGGGTTGACCAAAGTCTGTTACGCTTTGTATTGTACCAGCAGGCATTAACCCTTTGGCAATATCGCCAGCGCCAGATTTTAACTCGGTAGTATTGGCGGGTATATTAAATGCCACCCAATGCCAAAAACCGCTGCCTGTTGGGGCATCGGGGTCGTACATGGTAACGGCAAAGCTTTTTGTGCCGGTGGGTACATTCTCCCACGATAGCTGCGGCGATACATTTTCGCCTGTGCAGCCAAAGCCATTAAACACCTGCCGGTTGGTTGCCTGGCCGCCAACATCTTTACTTTTTAAAGTAAAGGTTTGCCCAAAGCAAAACGAGGTTATTAAAACCAAACAACTTAAAACTGTAAACTTCTTCATAAAAATCTGTTTTAGCTGTCTATAAAATATTTTTCTGTTACAGGCCTTTTATGGCTTTTACCCGCAACCTAACATAATCGGCATACCAGGTATTGTTACGGTAACAGGTGCTGCGCAATGTTTCCACAGCGCGTGCAATTACCTTTTCGGCCTGCTGATTGCTTATGTGTTTAAAAAACAGGTTGCCAAACATCCTAATCCAGTCTGCCATGCCATCTTCACCGGTTAAAGCTGTTTCGCGGTTAAAATATTGTACCTGTAATACAGTAAAGCCCTGTTTTTCCAACAGGGTTGTATACTCACCCACGGAGGGGAAATACCAAAAAGCCTCCGGCAGTTTATCGCCTTCTGCTTCCATTGCCTGCTTTACTGCATCTGCAATAGTCTTTATATTGTTT
This sequence comes from uncultured Parafilimonas sp., assembly GCA_964598675.1. Classification (GTDB taxonomy): domain Bacteria; phylum Bacteroidota; class Bacteroidia; order Chitinophagales; family Chitinophagaceae; genus JABDFW01. Next base: position 12,328 of record CAZRDD010000056.1, on the reverse strand, counting down.
TTGCCACCCATCTCCAGCACAAAGCGGCCACCGGGGGCAAGGCTATTGTAAACACATTCAGCCGCTTTTGCGGCTTGGGTTACCCAGTGCAGTGTGGCATTGGAGAAAACAGCATCAAACTTTTTATCAAAGGCAAAATCTGTTGCGTCCTTTAATTCAAAAACACCATCCGGGTACGCTTCTTTTGCTTTGGCCACCATCTCTGCCGAGCTGTCTATACCAATTACTTCGGCTCCATAACTGCGTATCTGGTTGGCCAAATGGCCGGTGCCGCAACCCAGGTCCAGTATTCTTTCGCCTTCCTGCGGGTTTAACCAGCCAACAACATCTTCGCCAAATTTGTACACAAATGCATGCTTGCTGTCGTACAAACCAGCATTCCAGTCCCCTGCCCCCTTTACAGGCGCTGAAACTGGAATGTTATTATTGGTTTGAGGTAAACGCATGCTGATGAAATTTTACCGTTTGGGCTACGCAATTGTTAGAGGCACAAAGTTTTACGCCATTGTTTATTAAGATACCGGCGCGGCAGCAGTTTCTTCCTGAAACTGTTTTGCCAATATGTTCAGGTCTTCGTCGTTTACTTCTTTCATTTTGTCGGCCACCTGTAAAAAGCGTTCGTACAGCACATCCACTTCGTTACGGGTAAACTCGTGGCCCAGTTTTCTAAAACGGTGCGCCAGTGCGCTGCGGCCGCTGCGGGCAGTAAGCACTATTTTGCTTTCGCCTGCACCTACTTCTTCGGGGTTGATGATTTCGTATGTAAGCGAATCTTTTAAGAAACCATCCTGGTGTATACCGCTGGAGTGTGCAAAGGCATTGCTGCCCACAATGGCTTTGTTAGGCTGCACAGGCATGCGCATGGTATCGCTTACCAGGCGGCTCATTGGGTAAAGCTGCTGTGATTTTACATTGGTATAAAAACCAAGCGAATGGTGCTGCTTAATAACCATCACCACTTCTTCAAGCGATGTGTTACCGGCCCTTTCGCCCAGACCATTGATGGTACACTCAATCTGGCCTGCACCGTTTATAATACCGGCTATTGAGTTGGCAGTGGCCAGCCCAAGGTCGTTATGGCAATGGCAGGATATGGTGGCTTTATCAATATTTGAAACGTTGTTAACCAGGTAGGCTATCTTTTCGCCGTACTGGTGGGGCAAACAATAGCCTGTAGTATCGGGTATGTTAACCACGGTGGCGCCAGCGCCAATTACGGCTTCTACCACGCGGGCAAGGTAATCGTTATCGGTACGGCCTGCATCTTCTGCATAAAACTCAACATCGTCCACAAAGTTTTTAGCCCATTTAACGGCTTGCACCGCACGCAGCAAAATATCCTCCCTGTTGGAGTTGAATTTTGATTTTATATGAAAATCGCTCGTACCTATGCCGGTATGTATTCTTGGCTTTGCGGCATATTTAAGCGCATCGGCTGCTACTTCTATATCTTTCTGTACCGCACGGCTAAGGCCGCAGATACTTGCATTTTTTATTACTTTACTTATTTCGCGCACCGATGAAAAATCGCCGGGGCTTGAAATAGGGAAACCAGCCTCAATAATATCAACGCCCAGCTCTTCAAGCGCCAGGGCCAGCTCAATTTTTTCTTTGGTGTTTAACTTACAACCCGGCACCTGCTCGCCATCCCTTAACGTTGTGTCGAAAATATCTATCTTTTTACCCGGCATAGTATATTTTTAAAAAAATTAAAATGTGCAGACTGCTTAATTTTGACTGCCTGCCTGTTATTTAAGCAACACGCATTGTCAAAAATAACCATCTGTTTTTTGGTAACAAACTAAATTACAAGATATTTTACATTGCACAAACAGGCTAAAAATAGCTGAAATGCTTTGCCAGCAAGGCTTTTGAAAAAATAAAATTACGATGCCCAACCGCTCAACAGACGAACTGTTTCAACTGGTAAGGTCGCTTGATAAAAGCGAAAAGAGGATGTTTAAGCTGTATTTGAAGCGCAGCGATGGTGCGGAAGACCTTAAGGTTATCCGGCTGTTTGATGCATTGGACAAGATGGAGGAATATGATGAAGAGGATTTGTTAAAGAAAAACAAAAGCATAAAAAAGCAGCAGTTGAGCAATATGAAGGCCCACCTGTACAAACAGGTATTGAGCAGCCTACGCCAAACAAAAAACGAAAGCAATATTGATATTGTATTGAATGAGCAGATGGCCTATGCCCGCATATTATATAATAAGGGGCTGTACATGCAAAGCCTTAAAATGCTGGAAAAAATAAAGCAACTGGCCAAAGCAAATAACCAGCTTACCTTTCAGATGCAGGCATTGTTTTTTGAGAAAAAAATTGAAGCCCTCCACATTACCCGCAGTATTGCCGACAGGGCCGAATTGCTGTCGCACGAGGCCGATGAGGTTAACACACACCTTACTATTTTAAGCAGCCTCAGCAATTTATCGCTGCAACTGTATAGCTGGTATATAAAAATGGGCCACGCCAGGGATGAGAAAGACGTATCGGCCGTAAAAATGTTTTTTGATGCAAACCTGCCCCCATACAACATTGCATACATGCAGTTTTACGAGAAGATGTACCTGTACCAAAGCTACTGCTGGTACAGCTTTATTTTACAGGACCTGCTGATGTATTACCGCTACACACAAAAATGGGTTGACCTTTTTGAACAGGAACCCATGATGAAAACGGTGGAGCCGGGGCAATACATAAAAGGCTTACACAACCTGCTGAACGCCCATTTTGACCTGAATAATTTTGAAAAATTTGAGGAAACACTGGGGCTGTTTGAAAAATTTGCCGCATCGGAAAATGCCGACATGAACCCCAACAGCCGCATACAAACTTTTGTTTACCTTTGTTTGGCCCGCATTAATAAGCACTTTTTAGATGGCACTTTTACCGAGGGGCTTACATTAATTCCACAAATTGAGGAAACACTAGCTGAATATAAACTGAATTTAGACAGGCACCGGATACTTGTGTTTTACTATAAAATAGCCTGCCTTTATTTTGGCAGCGGCGATAATGAAAAAGCGATTGAGTACCTTAACCGTATCATCAACCTGAAGGTTGACCTGCGTACCGACCTGCAATGCTATGCCCGCGTACTGCATTTAATTGCCCACTACGAACTGGGGAATGATAGTATACTGGAACACCTTATAAAGTCGGTTTACCGCTTTATGGCCAAAATGAAAAACCTTAGCGTGGTGGAGGAAGAGATTTTCAGGTTTTTACGTAAATCATTCTCGTTGGCACCAGGCAGGGTTATTCCTGCCTTTAAATCGTTAAAAGAACGGCTGGAGCGTTATAAGGGCAATCCACTGGAAAGCCGCTCGTTTATGTACCTTGATATTACAGGTTGGCTGGAAAGTAAAATTCAGCACGTACCGGTAGAGCAGGTTAGGCGAAACAGGTTTTTAGCTGGCAGAAAAGGAAAAGGATAATAAAAAAGGTGATGGCTACAGGTTACTTGCTGATGCAGTTTTGTTGATTTTGCAGGCAGGCTGCCCTAAATACGCTACATAAGTACGCAAGGTATTTAACGCGGTTTAAAGCAATTAATCCACCCTTAGTTTTTACAAATAAGGCAGTAGTACGAATCTGCACCTACACCATTATCAAAAATCCCCTTCAGCCTGTTTGTTTTAGTAATTTCGCTGTGCTTCTTAAGGTCGAACACTTCGTAGTTGAGCAGAAATGCAGAGAACGATTCAACAAAAGGCAAAAACCTTTTAATGGTGTTAATTTCCACATTTATTTTTCTTGTGCTGTTATCATTGCTTTTAAGCGCCAGCAGTAATTCTCTTTCCATATAATAATGCATTTGTTATTGCGTATACAATATTATGCCACTTATGTTCTGATAACCTTTAAAGCGGCCTTAAATAAAACTTATAGCAGCCTGAAACCGTCAATTTTATTGATTCTTTAAGACGCTGTTAAAGGAAAATTAATATTACAATCAAACATTAAAATTCCATTTGCTATACTAACGTTTTGGTTGAGAAAAAGGTTTTATTTACCTGCTTTCTGCCGCATTTTAACAAAGGCTTTTTATATTGCAGTATGAACAGAAGTGTAGTAACAACCCGCATTTTTGCTATTCTAAAAAACCTGAACCCGTTTACGAAAAAGCTGTTTTTATTTTTTGCAGCCACGGCAGGCATTGTGATGTTTTTTATAATACCCCAAAATAACGAATGGCTGAAGGACAGAATTATTGGCTACTACGGGCAATTTCCACAAGAAATAAGTAATACGGGTATTGAGCACAGAATGGCATACCGCTTTGAAGGCGGGTACACCTGCTCAAAACAAATAGCCGATTTTTTTAACACCCGTAAAAACAAAAGTACAGCCCTGGTGCTTGTGCCGCCCACCGGTTATTTTGAGCAGCAGGGCATTGCTTACCACGTACCCGAGCCTGCTGTGTTTTACTATTATACAGGGCTTAAAACACTATGGGCCAACAGCACCAATGCAGCATCGGCCAATTGGTACGTACACGTTAAAGATGGCAAGATTGTAATAGACAGCGTAACAAACAGCGCCAGTTTAAAGGATACCCTAACCACCTTTAAAAAATTCAACATAAGTTTATGAGTATTGTATTGGCTATATTGCTTTTAACGCTGTTTCAGTTTATTGCGGGGTTTGGCTTAATTACCTTATTTAATACAAAACTTCCTCCAGCGTTGTTTTTGCCGTTATGCTTAATATGTGGCATTGCGGCTTTTTCGCTCATTCCTTTTTTGCTGCAACTGCTTTATATACCACTGTCGGCTGTAAATGTTTTTACCGCACTGTTTATAACCTGCATTGCACTTAATGTTAAGTTACCCAAGGGCATAGCCACCCTAAAAGGCATGCTAAAAAACACCCGCTTTGTTATAAGGCTTTATGAGGTGCCCTGCCTTGCGCTGATATGTATATTGGTATTCATAAGCGTTTGGCGCTGCTTTTACCTGCCGCCCACGCCCAGGGACCTTACATCGGGCGCGGAAGTTATTGCAGAGTATGCCGTGAAGGAAAAAACAATGATTAACTCGGTATTTACCGTTAACCTGGAAAGTACCAACAACCAGTTTAAACCGCCGTTTATTATAAGCCTGCAAATAATTTACAAGCTGGCCGGCCTGCGTTTTGGGCAGGTTTGGCTAAGTGCCATTGTTATAAGCTTCGTTATTTTTTTATACCATGCGCTAAGTGTAACGCTGCACAGGGTTATATCGGGCCTGCTTATTATCGCGTTTATTGCCATACCCGAAATGTATGCCTATACCTTTATGGTTTTGTTTGATTACAGCAACGCGGTATTCTTCTTCCTGTCAATATATTTTCTTATACAGTTTTTTAACAGCAAACAAAACAGCAGCCTCGCTTTTGCCGGGCTGTTAATGGGGTTTGCAACTTATATACGCTCCGAAACCCTGGTGCTGGCTGTGCTAACCACCCCGGCTATTGCGTTGTTTTGCTTAAAAAACAAAACAGGGTTAAAAGCATTTTTTAAAAATGTGGCAATGTTTACCCTGCCATCTTTAATAGTATATTTTTTGTGTGTAACCGTGTATTTAAACCATTACCTGCCCATTAAGTACGAGGTGAGCAACTTAATAAACCCTGATTTACTAAACATCAAGGCTCTTTTTACCCGTTTTTGGGATGTTAACCGCCTGCTTATTTTCAGCAGCAATGGCACAGACTATTACGGGGTGTTTATATACCTTTTTTGCCTGCTGCTTTTGTTACAGATAGTTTTTGTACGCCGGTTTACAGGCCATGCACGCAACTGGCTTTTTGCTGTTTTAGTGGTGTATATTGGCTTACCCTTTCTTGGCTTTTTACTGCCGTTACTGGACATTGATAATTCAACAAAAAGAGGATTGTTTAAAATTTTCCCGTTAATGCTTTTATATTTCGGCAATAATACCTTGCTGGTTACCTTATCCCAAAAAATAACACAATGGGAGGAACGCCGCCCGGAGGCATCGCAAGTTTAAAGCAGCTACCTGCCCCAGGCCCTGCTTTGCACTTTTTTTATATTTTGAAGAAAAAGAGGGTTGGCCAGCCCTATTTTTTTAAGTGCATAAATAAAACTTACACGCAATACCCCGGCACCGTAAATAATACTTCTTTTCAGGTTGATGGATGAAGCCTCCTTAAAATATTTTGTTGGGCAGGTTATTTCCGCCACCTCGAAGCCTGCATAAAAAACCTGCGCCACCAGCTCATTATCAAACACAAAATCATCGGAGTTGGCTATAAACGGTATGGAAAGCAAAACATCCTTATGGTAAGCCCTGTAGCCGGTATGGTATTCCGATAATTTTTGATTCATCAAGAGGTTTTGCGTGGCGGTTAACACGCGGTTAAAAAAATACTTGTACAGCGGCATGCCTCCTTTAAGTGCGCCTTTACCAAGTATGCGGGAGCCAAATACAACAGGGTAAACACCATTGCCAATAAGGGCAACCATAGGGCCAATAAGGGCAGGTGTGTACTGGTAATCGGGGTGAAGCATTACAATAATATCGGCACCAAGCTCAAGCGCTTTGTTGTAGCAGGATTTTTGGTTGCCGCCATAACCTTTGTTTGTTTCGTGCTTTACAATATGCAAAATGCCAATTTCGCGGGCAACAGAAATTGTATTGTCGCGGCTGGCATCATCCACCAAAATTATTTCATCAACCAGTTGCCTGTCAATTTCATCACATGTTTGTTTAAGGGTTTCTGCCGCATTATACGCGGGCATAACTACCACTACTTTTTGTCCGTTAATCATTCTTTTGGTAATACAGTTATACGCAATAATAAACGATTTGCATATTAGTTTTACTTGTTTGTAAAATAATTTCCACCCCCTCATTAAGAACGCCCAACAGTAAATGACTTTTATGGAAAGGATGGCCATAAAAAAGGGGCGTTCCGTTAAAGAACAACCCCTTTATAAGTGACGTGTTTCCCCCCATCGTCACCCATTTAGTTAGTATAAGTTAACAAGTTTGTAATACAAAAACAGCTTTAAGCCCTGTTTTGTATACCCAGTAACAGTTTTTATAATATCACATAAAACCTGCTATACAAACCTAAAATTCAATCCTGCTTGTTTAAAAACATTTAATTCCCTTTGGCGCAAATACACATTTAAGCACTTCAGGCACATAAAAAATAAATATACAGCCTTTTCAAAAAAACCTTCAAAAATTCTTGGCGTATTGCCATACACGGTATAAAAAATGATTGCCCAAAAAACAAACCGTGCTTTTAAGGACTAAATAACGTTTAAAATAAATTTTTTTGAAGCTATTTTTTATTTAAAATATAAAAATTATATAAAATATGCATTTAAAATAACCTAAAAAAGCCTGTTTTATAAGCATAATAATCAAATTAATAAAATAAATATATGTTATTTAATATTTTATTTATAACTATTTTATATTTTTACAGTAATAATAAACATATTATTAAATTTTATACTTTATGTCAAATCAAACCTCCCCATCCAAAACCACCCTTACCAGTGTGGTACCCTTTGTTATACTGGTAGCCATTGCCGTTGCAGCACTTTTTGTACCCACCCTCCCCAATTTTGATGATGGCAAATACAATGGTGCAGATACCGCATGGATATTGGTAGCTACAGCCCTGGTATTTTTAATGACACCCGGCCTGGCCTTTTTTTACGGCGGCATGGTGCACCGTAAAAACATACTCTCCACCATGATGAAAAGCGTGGTGGCTGCTGGCGTGGTAAGTGTTTTATGGGTGGTTGTTTTATACAGCCTTTGCTTTGGCACCAGTGTAAACGGCATTATTGGCAACCCGCTAACGCATCTTTTTTATAAAGATGTAGCCTCCGGCCAACCATGGGTGGCGGCCACCACTATACCCAAACCGCTTTTTTCGGCCTTTCAGCTAATGTTCGCCGTAATTACACCGGGCCTTGTGGTAGGTGCTATTGCCGAAAGAATGCGCTTTACCGCATACGTATTGTTTACTGTATTGTTCAGCCTGCTGGTATACGCCCCTCTGGCGCACTGGAGCTGGCACCCGGATGGCTTTTTAGCAAAAATGGGTGCGCTTGACTTTGCAGGCGGCACCGTAGTACATATTTCTGCTGGTTGTGCCGCACTTGCTGGTGCGCTGGTACTAAAACGCAGAAAAGCGCATATTGCCGGTATTGAATCCGTTCCGTCCAACATTCCTTATATATTAATTGGTACCGGTTTGCTATGGTTTGGCTGGTTTGGTTTTAATGCTGGTTCTGCACTGGCCGCCAATGCTTTATCGGTATCTGCCTTTACCACCACCAACACCGCAGCAGCTGCAGCTGGTTTATCATGGATGTTTTTTGATGTGCTTAAAGGCAAAAAGCCATCTGTAGTTGGTTTTTGCGTAGGCGCTGTTGTTGGCCTGGTAGCCATTACACCCGGTGCTGGCTTTGTAGCAATACCCCAAAGTATTTTTATTGGTGTACTGGCCGCAGTAATATCAAATGTGGCTGTTTCAATCAAATCAAAAACATCGCTTGACGATACGCTGGATGTTTTTCCCTGCCATGGCATAGGCGGTATGGTGGGCATGCTGTTAACTGGTGTTTTTGCTACCAAAGCTGTGAATGCAGCGGGCAACGATGGCTGGGCGTATGGCAATTTCAGCTTTTTTGTTACACAGCTTAAAGCCATGCTTATAGCAGTAAGCTACAGCTTTATTGTATCGTTCCTCATCTTCAAATTCATCAACTTTATTGTGCCTTTAAGGGTTAGTGTGTTAGAGGAAGAAGAAGGCCTGGATGCCAGCCAGCACAACGAAAAATATGTGCAGGGTACTTTGCTGGTAGCTACTGCCGAGGGCCTGAAAGAGCAGGAGCTGGTGTAATTTCAACAGGGTTTATCAATTTGTATCTACTGCTATTTCTATACCGGTTGAGGTTTTAGTTCAAAATTAGAAGGAGGCCTGCTTACGCGGAGCTTCCTTCTTTTTTAGTATACACAGGTTGTAACGGCCTGCACAAACACATAATGCAAAAAGGGGCCTGAAGCCCCTTTTTGTTACTATATCGCTTTAGGTTACTATTAATATCCCCATTTAACCATAATATCAAAGTCTTCTTTGGCACTTTGCAGCGGGGTTTTGTCCTGGTAGGATTCCTGCTCAATAATAAAATCGGTAGTACCGCCAGATTTGCGCGCCAGGTCAACAATAGCTTTTGTGCCCACTACGCCGGTACCCAAAATAGTGCTTTCGTAAGGCTCTTCCATTTCGCCCTTTGCTGCTTTTATCTCATCCTTAACATGCATCAGTTCAAACCTGCCGGGGTGCTGTTTAATAATATCGAAGGCCCTGCCACCAGCGCCGTACATGTTGCCAATATCAATTTGCTGTGCAACAAGCGCAGGGTCGGTATAATCCAGAATAAGGTCGTAAAGCTTTTTACCATCAAGGCTGGTGGTAAATTCAAAATTATGGTTGTGATAACCAAACTTCATCCCCGATTTTTTGCACAACTCGCCACTTTTGTTAAACACATCCATATAGTGTTTAAGTGTATCGGTATCCTTATACCAGGGTTTATCTAACCAGGGGCTTATAACAAACTTTTGGCCAACAATGGCCGCATCTTCAACCGTATATTTCCAGGCATCGGTAAAATCGCCTTTTGCATTATCCCAATGGGCAGCATTCATAACGGTATGGCCACTACGCATTACCAGGCCAAGGTCGTCCAGCAACTTTTTAAAGTCGGCGGCTGCATAGCCATAAAATTTACGGCCAACATAATTGGCATGTTCAACATATTTATATCCAAAACCGGCCAGTTGCTTTAAAGTACCCGATGGGTCTTTACGCATATCATCCCTAACGGAATATAGCTGTATACCAAAAATATCTTTTTTCTTTCTGGCAGCAGCAAACAAATCGCTTGAAAAAGCGGCCATACCAGCAACGGCAAAACTGCTCTTTTTAAGGAATGACCTTCTTGATGTGTACATAAATGTTAGTTTAAAAAATGGAGATTTGAAGAATCCAATCGTTTCACCGAATGTAAATTTTTTAGCTGACTTGATGCAGATATACCAACTAATATTTTTAAGAGCGGGTACATTACCGTGTTGAGGCTATATTATACTTTATGAATGGCTAAACGCTGCCAGAGACAAATAGATTATTTCGGCATGCAGTACATTGAATAAGGTATTTGTATGGACTTTTGCACACAATTTTAATAAAGCCTGTTAAATAATAGCCTGAATTACAATTAAATGCAGCATTCGCCGCTTTCAATAAGGCTTTCCGTAAATCCAGCACTTACCTAAATGGATAAAGTATAAACGGGGCTACCTTTTTTGCAAAAGTAACCCCGCATACACATTTAGTAATACCCGCAATGCCTTATAAATGTTTACCAGTGGCTGATGTAAAAATGGTGTTTTTCATAGATCAGCGTTTTTGTATAGGTTAGTGTTATTAGTATGGCAAGTACTATGCCAACATGTTTTAATAAGCCTTAAAAAAATGCATTTCTACCTAAAAAATAAAAATCAAAGCCAGTTTAAAAATGCACGTAACGGTTACGTTAATTTTAAAACTGGCTACAATTATATAAAACAGCGCAGGTAATAAGGCCTGAAAAACTTATGCCGAAAGCCTTTTGCTGCCAGCATTGCGCTTATGCATTAAAATTTGTTCTTCCACATCATGCTTTCAATGGGTTTGTTAGGCTGCCCGCTGTATTTGGCATCTTTTTTCTGGTTGTATTTAACCTCAATTTCGCCCTCCACCGGAAAATAGATAAGCTGGCCGATAGGCATGCCCTTGTAAATTTTTACGGGTTGCTTAACGGATATTTCCAGTGTCCAGTTGCCGCAAAAACCTACATCGCCTTTGCCCGCTGTGGCGTGTATATCAATACCAAGCCTGCCCGTGGATGACTTGCCTTCTAAAAAGGGCACATGCGCATGGGTTTCGGTATACTCATCGGTTACGCCTAAGTAAAACACGTGGGGCTGCAGCACAAAACCATCTTCTGGAATTTCAAAATATTCAATCAGGTTATGCTTTTTGGCATCCAGCATTTCGTCTTTATATTTTGCCAAAAACTTGCCCAAATGCACATCGTAGCTGTTGCTGCCCAGGCAATTACGGTCGTAAGGCGTTATTTTAATGGTGCCTTTTTCCATCTCCTCCAAAATGCGTGTGTCGGATAATATCATTAGTAAGTGTTGTTTTTGTTAGCTGCCTTTGTATTACATTGCCAGCTTATTTAATAACAGTTGCGCCTGGGCGGCCTTTTGTTTAGCCCCGCAAGCGGATAGCTGTTTATGTGTTATGGATAAAAGCCACTGCCGTTATCCTAAAATCATTGCAATATAAATCGTAAATCTGCAAAGTAAAATTTGCATTCTAAATTTGGCACTGTTTTATCAACATAATATTAACGCAACTACCCGGCTGGGCATTTGGCATATAGAAGAGCCTGAGGCTTTTTTTCTGCAAAAAGTGCCCTTGCAGCGTACCATTACGCACCCTAAAAAGCGTTTGCAGCACCTTGCTGCCCGCTGGCTGTTGCAGGCACTTTTTACGGATTTTCCCTACAACGAAATTTTAATTGCTGATACCCGCAAGCCATACCTGCCCGGCGAGCAGTACCATTTTTCAGTTTCGCACTGTGGCAATTATGCTGCTGCCATTGTAAGCAGCACCCACCGCGTAGGGCTTGATATTGAGCTGGCATCACCAAAAATTGGCGCGATAGCACACAAATTTTTAAACACAGCTGATGAGGAATACATGAAGGCTTTTTGCGAAACTGGCTACAACTATAACCACCTGCTTGCCTTTATGTGGAGTGCAAAGGAAACCCTGTTTAAATGGTACAGCCTTGGCAGTATTGATTTTAAGGAACATCTAAAACTTAATGGACTACCGTTGCAAACGCCGGGGGGCCAACTAACCATGCCTTTTGTATTTGCCAAACAAAATACCATCCCGGTTACCATAACCGCCCAACTGTTTAACACCGTGCAGCCGTTAGCGCTGGCCTGGTGTGCAACGCAAAACGCTTAAAATACAGGCTACAGGTAACCAATATTTTAAGCGTTTATTATTGCTGTTGCTAAACAGTTTCCAGTACAGTTACTTTCTCCCTTACCATATCCCGTACGGCAGCAGCTATCGCTGGCGCATCGTATCCACACTCTTTGTACAGTTCTTTAAGGGTGCCGTGTTCCACCAGGCGGTCGGGTATGCCGAGTATTTTAACTTCGGCAGTATAGTTGTGCTGTGCCATAAACTCAAGCACCGCACTGCCAAAACCACCAACCA
>CAZRDD010000055.1:0-16354 GCA_964598675.1 uncultured Parafilimonas sp. | reverse complement strand
TACATAATCATTGCACAGGCCAATAATTATTTTTAATTTTTTTGTCATGGCAGAAACTATTTGCAACGTTTAATGTTTGTTAACTTGGCAGGCGCAAACCGTTTACAAAAATGTTGTTTCGGTATTGCGTTAGCAGCACGTTAAGGTTTATTAAATAAAGCATGTTTTATGGTAAAAGAAGCAGTTGATAACAATAACAACATTACAAAAATTGTGCCGGGCAAACCCGCGCATAACAATATTGTTGTAAAGGGGGCCAGGGTACACAACCTAAAAAATGTAACAGTTGCATTTCCACGCAATAAATTTATAGTGGTTACAGGGGTTTCGGGCAGCGGTAAATCATCCCTTACCATTGATACCCTTTTTGCCGAAGGCCAGCGCAGGTACGCCGAAAGCCTCAGCGCTTATGCAAGGCAGTTTATGCAGCGCATGGGCAAACCAGATGTTGACTATATTAAAGGCCTGTGCCCGGCCATAGCCATTGAGCAAAAAGTAATAACCCGCACCCCCCGCAGCACCGTGGGCAGCATGACGGAGATTTACGATTATCTGCGCCTGCTTTTTGCCAGGGCGGGCAAAACCATCTCCCCCATCAGCGGCAGGGAGGTAAAGAAAGATGATGTACCCGATGTGGTAAATACCATCAAGCAGTTGCCGCACGGCGATAAAGCCGTTATATTGGTAGCGTTTAAACAGCACGCCAACCGCCAGGCAAGGGAAGAATTGAGCATACTGGTGCAAAAGGGCTTCTCCCGCATGTACAAAACGGCTGGTGATGCAGATAGTACCGCTGCCGAAGTGTTGCGGATTGAAGAATTGCTTGAACTGGAGGATGCTGCCCTTACGCAAAAACTTGCTACAAGCGGCAAGCAGGGCATATATGTGTTGATTGACAGGGTGGTTACCAAAGTGTTTGACGAAGATGATATACACCGCCTGGCAGATTCCGCCGGAACGGCTTTTTACGAGGGCGAAGGCGAAATGTACCTTGAAATTAACGGCACAAAACTGTTGCACTTTAGCAATAAATTTGAGCTGGATGGTATTTTATTTGAAGAGCCGGTACCCAACCTGTTCTCCTTTAACAACCCATTTGGCGCCTGCCCCACCTGCGAAGGTTTTAGCCAGGTGCTTGGTATTGATGAAGACCTTGTAATACCCGACAGGCGGCTAAGTGTGTACGATGGTGCTGTTGCCCCCTGGAAAGGGGAGAAACTGGGTCAGTGGCGCGACCAGTTTATTAAATATGCCAAAAGCATTGATTTTCCGGTACATAAACCGGTGGCCGACCTCACTCCTGCCCAATACAAACTATTATGGAGTGGCGCAGGCAACGCCTTAGGCATTAACGACTTTTTTAGGGAGGTTGAACAAAACCTGTACAAAGTGCAGTACCGCGTATTGCTAAGCCGCTACCGTGGCCGCACCACCTGCCCCGATTGCCACGGCTACCGCCTGCGTAAAGAGGCGCTGTATGTAAAAGTGGCGGGTATGCATATTGGCCAGCTATGCGAAATGCAAACCAAAGACCTGCACGAGTGGTTCAGGCAGTTGCAGCAGGGTACCCTGGCGCAACCGGTAGCCAATACAAACACCGCCGATACTGGTAATACTGAGAAAGCACAAGCTGAAACCGGGCGCATTGCTTTTGAAAACAGCCATTTTTACGCGGTGGCCAAACGTATTTTGCTGGAAATAAACCAGCGCCTGCAAACGCTTATTGATGTTGGCCTGGGTTACCTTACCCTAAACAGGCTGGCAAACTCGTTAAGCGGTGGCGAAAGCCAGCGTATACAGTTAACCCGCAGCTTAGGCAGCAACCTTACCAACTCGCTGTATATATTGGATGAGCCATCTATCGGCCTGCACTCAAGGGATACGGAGAAACTGATAAAAGTGCTGAAGCAACTGCGCGATTCAGGCAATACCGTTGTAGTGGTGGAGCATGATGAAATGATGATGCGTGAAGCCGACCATATTATTGATATGGGGCCGCTGGCATCGCATTTGGGGGGCGAAGTGGTGGCAGCAGGTAACTATAACGAAATAATAAGCAATCCTTTGAGCCTCACCGGCCAATACCTTAGCGGCGCACTTACCATTGATGCACCGGCGGCCGTGCGCAAATGGAACCGCAGTATTACGCTGGAAGATGTGAGGCACAACAATCTTAAAGGCATAACGGTACAGTTTCCGCTGAACGTAATGTGTGTGGTTAGCGGTGTAAGCGGCAGTGGCAAAACCACCCTGGTAAAACAGGTATTATGCCCGGCACTTAAAAAACTAAAGGGTGAGTTTGTTGATAAAACAGGCTTTCACCGTGCATTAACCGGCGATGTGGAAATGATAGACCAGGTGGAAATGATTGACCAAAACCCCATTGGTAAATCATCGCGCAGCAACCCGGTAACTTACATTAAAGCGTATGATGAAATAAGAGACCTATATGCCAGCCAGCCGCTGTCTAAAATGCGTGGGTTTCAGCCAAAACACTTCTCTTTTAATGTAGATGGAGGCCGTTGCGATACCTGCAAAGGCGAAGGCGAACAGGTGGTTGAAATGCAGTTTTTGGCCGATGTGCATTTAACCTGCGAAGTATGTGGTGGCAAGCGTTTTAAAGAGGAAGTGCTTGAAGTGCAGTTTAAAGGCAAAAGCGTATTTGATGTGCTTGAAATGAGCGTGGACGAAGCCATTGCATTTTTTGCTGCCCCGCAAACGGGTAAAGACAAAGAGGGCGCAGCCATTGCCAAAGCCCTGCAACCCTTGCAGGATGTTGGTTTGGGCTATGTAAAACTTGGCCAAAGCAGCGACACACTTTCTGGCGGCGAGGCCCAGCGTGTAAAACTGGCCAGCTTTTTGGGTAAAGGCAAAAATGCAGGGCATATATTGTTTGTGTTTGATGAACCCACCACCGGGCTGCATTTTCACGATATTAAAAAGTTACTGGCATCGTTTAACGCTCTTATAAACCAGGGGCATTCGGTGCTGATTATTGAACATAATACAGATGTAATTAAAAGCGCAGACTGGCTGATTGACCTTGGCCCCGAAGCGGGCGATGCAGGCGGCCACCTGGTGTTTGCCGGTGTACCAACCGATTTAAAACAGGTAAAAGAAAGCTATACAGGCAGGTTTTTATAAACAAACCACCTGCGCAAGGCAGTAATTTTATTTAAAAGGGCAACAGTTTTATTAATAAAACTGTTGCCCTTTTACCGTTTAAAAAAGCATAACCAAAGGATTTAGCTTATTAAACTTTTTTAATGTATTTTGCCAGCGTTCTTCCTCAACCATTCATAACAACGTTATTTGCTATGCTTACCCATACACTAAAAAAAGTTACTTTTTTTATATTTTGCTGTTTTATATCCTCCTCTGCTTTTAGCCAGGCCAATGTAACCACCCAGCACTTTGATGCTGGCCGCACAGGCTGGTACAATAAAGAAGTGTTGCTGAACAAAAAAAATGTTACGGCCACCAAATTTGGCAAACTATTTTCAAGGGCGGTTGATGACCAGGTGTATGCCCAGCCGCTTGTTAAACTTAAACTTGCCATACCGGGCAAGGGCAATAAAAACGTGGTATTTGTTGCCACTGTTAACAACAGCGTATATGCTTTTGATGCAGACTCTGCCAATGTATCAAACCCTTACTGGCAGGTAAACCTAACCGCCGCCAACTGCCGGGTGGTAAACAAAGCCGATATGACCGGGGCCTGCGGCGGTTACTACAACGACTTTTCGGGCAACATGGGTATTGTTGGCACCCCCGTTATTGATACCACCACCAATAGTATGTATTTAGTGGCCCGCAGCCTTAACACAAACACCAACCAATATTACCAATACCTGCACGTACTTAATATAACTACCGGCGCCGAAAAAGCAGGCAGCCCTGTGCTGATAAACGCCTCAGTAGTGGGCAATGGCGATGGCAGCAGCAGCGGCTTTGTACACTTTGATGCACAGCACCAAAACCAGCGCGGCGGGCTGTTGTTGCTTAACGGGGTGGTGTACATAGCATGGTCGTCTCATTGCGACTGGGGCCCTTACCACGGCTGGATAATGGGATACGATAAAACAAGCCTTCAGCAGAAGTATGTGTACAACACCACACCCAATGGTTACAATGGCGGCATTTGGATGAGCGGTGGTGGCCCTTCGGCCGACAGTGCAGGGTTTATTTATGCAGGCGTTGGCAATGGCTCCGTAGGGTATAATGGTAACCCGGCAGACCCCGTCAACCGCAGCGAAACGGCTTTAAAACTTACTTCTCAACTTAAATTGAACAGTTTTTTTACCCCAAAAAATTACGAAGTACTTGAAGGGGCCGACCTTGATTTTGGCGTTACCCAATTTATGCTGATACCCAATGCCAAAAGAGGTATTGTGGGGGTGAAAGATGGGCACCTTTACCTGCTGAATACCGATAACATGGGCGGCTACAGCAGCGTTACAGATAATGTTACCCAAACTATTGACCTGGGCAGCAATGCCTTTTTACGCTCTGCCCTAAGCTTTTACAAGGGTACGGCACATGAATATATTTATTCCTGGAGCGAAAATTCGCTGCTCAGGGCATATCCCTACATAAGGTCCACGGGCAAAATTGATGAAGCCAATACTGTTGTTAGTGGTATACAGGGGCCGGTAGGCAATAACGGTGCGCAATTGGCAGTGTCATCAAACGGCGCAATTGACTCAACCGCTGTTTTGTGGGCCAGTTATGCTGCCAACGGCGATGCCAACCAATCCGTAAGGCCTGGTATTTTACGGGCGCTTGATGCTACCGATGTAACCAAAGAGCTTTGGAATTCCGGCGATGATGTAGAAGACGACCCCGGAAATTATGCAAAATTCAACTGCCCCGCCATTGCCAACGGTAAAGTTTACCTGGGCACCTTCTCCAACCAGTTGGTGGTGTATGGGTTGAGGAACAAAGCGGCTTTAACTGACAGTTGCGATAATGTTAACCTGGCCTTAAACCAGTATGCCTACGCATCATCCATTGAAACGGGCGATTACACGGCCTACCAGGCAGTTGATGGCAACCTTAACACAAGGTGGTCCAGCCAGTTTGCCGACCCGCAGTGGCTTACCGTTGACCTCGGCAAAACCCACAATCGTTGCCGCGTGGTACTACACTGGGAAGTAGCCCTGGGGCTTGAGTTTAAAATACAGCTTTCAAACGATGGCTCTAACTGGACGGACGCGGCCCACATAAACAACAACACTTCTTACAAAAACATCATCCCCATCAATGGCTCCGCCAGGTACGTACGTATGTACGGCATACAACGGGGCACCCCTTATGGCTACTCGCTGTACGAAATGGAGGTGTACGGCAAAAAAGCGGTAACCTGTGCTGCGCCAGACAGCCTATACAAATCCGATGTGTATGGCAACAGCGCCGTACTGCACTGGCGGTCAACCGGGGTGGCCAAATATGTGGTGCAATACAAAACGGTAACTGCGGCAGACTGGCAGCAGGCTACCGCAGATACCACCCTGCTTTCCATAGCCAACCTGGCCTGCAATACGCCCTACCAGTTCAGGGTGAGGGCCATTTGCGCGGCTGGGGACAGCAGCCTGTTTTCTGCCACCGAGGCATTTACAACACTTGCCTGCGAGGTAAACTGCGACCCCTTGCCTACGCGCTGGTCAACCGAAGATGCAGGCAACCCCGAATTTAGCGGGGCGGCCTGCTACAACAGTGCCACCAGCACCTTTGAGCTTAAAGGCTATGGCATTGATATTGGCGGCACGGCAGACCAGTTTAGGTATGCCTTTAAAACGCTGGTAGGCAATGGCGAAATAAAGGTTCGCATTACCGACCTTGACAATGTGGGGCCGGATAACAAGTTTGGTATTATGATAAGGGAAAGCCTTGCACCGGGTGCCAAAATGGCCTTTTTGGGGCTAACAAGCGGCAACGGGGCGGTATTTATAACAAGGTCGGCCACGGATGCAGCATCCTCCGCCACCTATAGCAGCAATACCATAAAAGCACCTTACTGGTTAAAGATAAAATTTGCAGGCTCAGTATATACTGCTTACACCTCTAAAGACGGCCTAACCTGGGACCAGCTTGGCCAGCCCACAGATGCAGCCTTTGGCAACGGCCTGCCGCTGTACGAAGGGCTTGCCATTACAAGCCACAATGAGGATGTTGCCAGTACCGGCCATGCTGACAACTATACGCTTGGTGGCGTACTGCCTATTAAGCTGGTAAGTTTTACCGGGCACATTTCCTTTAAAAATACTGTAGCCCTGCAATGGATAACCACGCTGGAAAGCAACATGCGTTATTTTATTATTGAACGCACCAACGGCAGCAACTACTATTATAACGCCTTAGATACCGTGTATGCCGAAAATGGCGGCGATTATACGGAGACGTATAATTACACCGATGCACACCCATACAAAGGCATGAATTATTACCGGCTGAAGATTGTGGACAAGGATGGCCATTACAGCTACTCCCCCATTGTGGCTATAAGGCTTACGGCTGTAAAAGCGCCTTCCATATACCCCAACCCTGCCAACAGCTTTGTAAATATTGTTGAGGGTACCGAGCCTGTAAAACAGGTAAACATTTATACCGTAATGGGCAGGCCGGTAATACGGTTTGAAAACAAAGGCACAGGCGGCACCTTGCGGTTACCTGTTTATGGGGTATCAACAGGTATTTATTTTGTTGAAATACGCACAGCCAACGGTGTTTACCAGGATAAACTGTTGATACACAATTAGGCTGCCGGGTATGGCATAAATACGCCATACCGGGTGCCATATAACATTTATAGCCTTTACCTAAAACAACAGGCTGCCTGCTTTAAACCGGCAGCCTGTTGTTTTTTATGCGGGTAGCTAAATTCAATACTCCGTGCTCATCAACCTTACAATAAAAAGGTTTGCTGCATTTCATTATACACAACCCTTCCTTCAACCATTGTAAGTTTAATCTTAATATCACTGTTGAAAATAACTATATCTGCATCCTTCCCCTTCTCAAGAGAGCCTTTGTTTTTACTAATTTTTAAAATATTGGCCGGGGTAAGGGTTATCATCTGCACGGCTTCTGTCAACGGTATACCGGCAAGGTTTATCATGGTGCGCACCAGCCGGTCTGCTGTTGCCACACTACCCGCAAAGGCTGTTCTGTCGGGCAGTTTAGCCACACCATCTTCTACTATCACCCTAAAGCCATTGCTCAGGCTGCCGAGGATGCTTTCACCGGGAGGCATGCCCGCTGCCCGCATAGAATCTGTTATCAGGGCTATTTTTTGCGGGCCTTTAATTTTATAAATCAGCTTTAACAATGGGGCGGGTAAATGAACGCCATCGGCAATTATTTCCACATCCATATCATCAATTAAAAAAGCGCTTTCAACAGCGCCAGCATAGCGGTAAGCGTTTCTGCGGGTTACGCCCAACATGCCTGAGTACAGGTGTGTTGCCAGCGTGTACCCATTGTTATACGCTTCCAGCACTTCTTCGTAAACAGCCTCTGTATGTGCCAAAGCAGGCAGTACCCCTTTTTGTACCATACGTTGCCCAAACGCAATAGCACCAGGCAGTTCCGGCGCGGCGCTCCACCGCTTTATAAACGGTGCGGCTTCCAGTATTGCCTCATACTCATCAGGGTTAGGGTTGCGTATATATTTAGGGTCCTGCGCACCGCGCTGGCCCATCGCAAAATAGGGGCCTTCAAGGTGCATGCCTATAAACGAGGCCCCCTCCCTGTTATTGGTAACGGCTTTTTTGTAGGCCGCCAGGGTTGCCATCAGTTCCTCCCTGCTGCCGGATAATGTGGTGGGCAACATAGCGGTGGTGCCAAACTGCGCATGCAGTTTAGCAATGGACAGAAAGGCTTCCTCTGTGCCATCCATAAAATCGTGGCCTGCCCCGCCATGTACATGAATATCAATAAACCCCGGTGAAACATATTTACCACCCGCATCTATCACAAAGGCACCCGGTACAGGTTGGGGATGCTGATTTACTGCCAGTATTTTATCTCCCTCAACCACTACCTGGCCGCCGGGTAATATTTTACCGGGTACTATCACCTGGCCGTTAACGATATTTATTATTTGTGCAGGCATTTTTAAAGCAATCAGTTATTTTTTGCAGAAATGGCAACTTTTAATGCCTGCGTAGTGGTGTAATACTTGGCCAGCATGGCTTTTGTTTCCCAAACAGGGATGTTGCCCACCTGAAGATAATG
Organism: uncultured Parafilimonas sp.; assembly: GCA_964598675.1. Lineage (GTDB taxonomy): Bacteria > Bacteroidota > Bacteroidia > Chitinophagales > Chitinophagaceae > JABDFW01. The sequence goes on along the minus strand of CAZRDD010000055.1, from coordinate 8,119 downwards.
CAGGAATTTTTTTGTTACTTCAGAAAAAGTTGCCTCATGGTCAAGCCGGTAAGTTGCTGGTATAATTACCTGCCATCCGTTTGCCACAGGCGCCAGCGATAAACCGGGATATTTTTCCGCCAAAGTGTTTATAGCCTGTTTAAGCTGGCTGTAGTAAGCCTCCCCAGAGGCAACGGGTTCTACATATAATTCAGGGGTAAAATGCTGGTCGGCGCCTTGTTTTACAATCAGGTTAGCCTTTGTACCTTTTACAATGGAGTAATGTGTATCGCCGCCGCCCGGTGGCGCTTCATAATTCCAAATTGCCGTAATTTTTACGTGTACGCCTTTAAGGGTATAATTTATTTCGCCATTGGCATATACACTTAACAGGGAGTCTTTTACATCCTTCAGCAAAAACTCCGGGTAAGCAGCGGCACTGGTAACCTTGCTGTATTGGGCTGCTGTTAATATGGTGGGCCATCTTTTAGCGGCGGTTATTTTAATATCCTCCGCATAGTTAAGGTTGGTATTGGGAAAACATTCCCACTGTACAAGGTCAACCAGGTGCGTTGTAACATCGGCTATGCCTTCGCCCTGCTGGTTCACATCAAAATACCAGGTGGGCCTTAACAGCGGCTTGCCCGAAACTGTTTTTAAAAAATGGTGTACGCTTTCAATCTCCACTGCAGGGCTCTCCGTACTGCCGTTTTTCAGGCTTCCAAATACTGCGGGTATTTGCGCAAGCTCTTTTTGCAGGGCATTGGTTACCTGGTAGCGCTCCGTCATAATATCAAAAATGCTCACATGTTTTTGCCGGGCGGTGGCAAAAGCCTCTTTTAATTGGCTAAACCCTTCGCTGGTAATAGCCATAGGTTTGTCGGCAAACACATTTAAACCAGCCTCAACCGACTTTTTAATATAGGTTGTTTTAAGCCTGTTATTGCCCGCAAGCACCACCACATTGCCCTTTTTCTCCTGCAACATTTTTTCAAAGTAATCTGTGCCGGTGTAAACAACCTCGTTCCAGGCTGTGGGTGTATTTGCCCTGTTATTATACCCTTCCACCAGGTTAAGGTGTGCTTTCAGCGCAGCATCGTTGGCCGGGGCGTACACATATACATTTTTATCTACCTGCGGGTACGCCGTTTTTTGCACCAATGCAGCGTGAAAATGCGCAGGGTCTAACGTAATAAGCCTGCAATTAAACTGGTTTGTTTGCGCTGTTACATTGCTGGCACTGTATGCTGCTATCATAAGCAACAAGCTATATTTCTTTTTTGAGAAAAAAGGCCTGATGGGTTTATTAAAAAAGCCGGTGCTCATTTTTTTCATACACACTTAGTTTTCCTTTAGTTTTTCTGATGACAGGCTGTCTAAAAACAGTACCGCATTTGGATGGGTGCGCAATATGGTGGAAGGATATTTTGTGCTAACCTCTTTATGAATGGTGTTATACACAGCATCTGCCTTGGTGGATGCTGGCACTACACAGCATATAAAACCTGCACTTAAAAGTGCAGGAATAGTAACGGTAATGGCCTGCTTTGGCACCTCGTTAAAACTGGCAAAGCACCCATCGTTTACCTGCTGCTGCCTGCAAGGCTCATCCAGCGTTACCACTTTTACCTGCAAGGGGTCGTTAAAATCTGCCACCGGCGGGTCGTTAAAGGCGAGGTGCCCATTTTCGCCAATACCCATACAAACAATATCTGCGGGGTATTTGGCCAGTAACCCTGCGTAGCGGTTACATTCCGATTCGCTTACAACCGCGTTGCCGTCAATATAAAATACATTTCTAAAAGGCAGGTGGTCAAATAAATGGTTTTTAAGAAAGGTGCCAAAACGCTGAGGGGCACCGGTGCTTAAACCAATATATTCATCCATGTGAAAGGCGTTTACCCTTGACCAGTCAATACCCGATGCACGCAGCCCTTCCAGCACTTCCGCCTGCGACGGTGCGGCCGCAAAAATGATATTTACGTGCTGCTTATGCTTAAAAAGCTCTTCTATTTTGGCAACCACTGTTTCAGCCGCTGCCTTGCCCGATAACTGCCTGTTTTCAAAAATTTTTACGGTTAAAGTACCGGCCTTAAATACGCGCTCCATTGTAGGTTATTTAAACATTTTTGCTGTTTGTTTCAAATTACGGGGTTACTTACCCCCCGTTGCTTCTTCCACCGGGTAATTGTATGCCCGTACACTGCGTAAAAAATAAGGTATGCATAGCATGGCAGCAACACACTGTAGGCAAGGCGCAACCCAACTGCATCGGCAAAATAGCCATACACCAGGGGCAATATGGCATTGCCGCATAACCCCATTACCAGCAACGATGCGCCCAGTTTTGTAAAACGCCCCAGCCCTTTTAGCGCCAACGGCCATATACCGGCCCATATAAGCGAGTTGGCCAACCCCAGCAGCACTACAAAGCACAGCGATACATCCGTAGTGTGCCCCAGCCAGCTAACAGTACCCCTGCAGGTGATAATTAAAATGCTTAGCACCATGCCAAGCGCGGTGCATATTCTTAACGTGTTTGTTTGGCTTATAAAGCGCGGTATACAAAGTATGCCCGTTATGTACCCTATAATGGTTGCTATAAGCGTGTAGGAAGGAAAAACTTTTGCTTCGGTTAGCTGAATATTCATTGAACCTGCATACCCAATAACGGTATCCACCGCAATTACCTGCGTGCCTACATGCACAAAAATGGCGATGGCACCCAGTATAAGGTGAGGAAAATCAAATATGCTTTTTCTGCCTGCATTGGCTTCGGCCACGGCGGCAGATTCATGCTCTGTATCTATTTCGGGCAAAGGGGATAAACGCACCAGCAGCCCCAGCAATAACAATATTGTGCCCACGCAGGCATAGGGCAGTATCACCCGCTTTATCAGTTCATCCAGCACCCTGGTTTTGTCGGTCTCGTTCATCAATGGTATTTGCTTGAACAGGGCGGCATCGCTGGTTTTTAATATTACCGCTGCAAACAGCAACGGGGCTATAATACCGGCCCCTTTGTTACAAATACCAACAATGCTTATGCGCTGTGCGGCACTTTCCTGCGGGCCAAGCACGGTAATATAGGGGTTGGCGGCTGTTTGTAAAACTGTTAAACCTGTACCTATAAGAAACAGCCCTGTTAAAAATATACCGTACTGGCGGTTAACAGCCGCAAGGGTAAAAGTAAACGCACCCGCAGCCATAATAAAAAAGCCTGTCATCATACCTTTTTTAAACCCCTTTTTCTTTAACAGGTACGAGGCCGGAATGGCCAGAAAAAGATAGGAGATGTAAAAGGCAAATGTTACAAAGTATGATTGAAAATTACTTAGCTGGCAGGCTATTTTAAAATATGGGATGAGTATAGCGTTTACCCAGGTAACAAACCCAAATACAAAGAACAATACCCCCACCAGCAACATGGAAATGAGGGTGTCTTTTTTACTGAGTGTACCGCTGTTGGCCATGTGCAATTATATAGTTAATGTAAAGTGTTTTAGTAATTTTTAGCTGTTAAGCCTGCGCCTTGCATAGTGGCTTGTATGCCTTATTTTTTTGCGGCAAAGCCTTCTTTTATAACCCTGTACTTTTCGGGAAAACGGTTGGGGTCCTGGTGGCAATAAATAAGTACGCCGTCTGCCATATTTCGGCCACTTTCCAATGCCTGCTTTACATAGCTGGTGGTTGTTTCGCCAATGCTGCTGTGGCCAGTGGCATAAATATCCAGAAACACGAGAAAACCGGGCCTGAAAAACGCTCTTATATCTGCAATTTCCTGTTTAACGTAGCTGGGGTCGTCCAGGTTTACCACTACCGACTCGTTACGGTACGGAAATAAAACACCGTCCAGGTACTTGCCGTAATCGTTGGCAAATTGGGCGGTAACCTGCTCGTAATAAGCGCAGGGCACAAAAGCCAGCAAGGGGTTGATGGATTTAACCTTACCGATAATTTTATCCATGTAATCCGGTGTAAAAAGCGAAAGGTTATGTACAAAATCATCAATGCTCCATGCCACAAAATTGGGTTCCTTCAGGCTAAGTAAGGCAAGTTCTTCCGCCCATTTTTCATAGTCGAGCCGGTAAGGTTCTGAATAATCTTTTACATAAGGCGGCGATTCTGATGGCGGCACCAGGGTTAACCACACATTAATATTTGCCTGTTTTGCTTTTGGCAGAAATTTTTTAAAGGCTGCAAGGCCGGAGTATTTGCCCCAGGCCAGCCAGTGATAAGTATTGGCATGTATATCTTTCAATTCTTTAATCAGCCTGTCATCGTCCACTTCGCCATTGGCAAAGGCCGGGGGAAAAGCATACGTACCCAGTGTACCAGTTAACCTTTTAGCAATCTGCGTTTCGGCTTTTTTATTTTCTTCTTTAACTGCTTCCGCAGGTTTTTTGGCACCCACATTTTTCAGCACCTGGTCTGCCGTTTTAATAATGCGTTCTTCCACATCATCGGCAAAGGGGCCGGGCATGCCATAATAAATCATATTTTCATCGCCCTCGTACCCGCCTTCTTTTAATACTCTTTTGGATGGGATGTAGCACTGTACTTCGCTGCAATAACCGGCCACATAAAGGTTCTCGCCGGGGTAAGCTTTTTTAAACAGCAGGCTGTAATCTACCACCACTTCATCGGCCATGCCCAGTATGGTAAGGTCGTTGTTAAACCTTACAGCTTGTATAGGGTAACTCATTTTATCAACACTCCAGCCTTTGTTGTAAGCTTCCAGCATCAGTTTGGCCCTGCGTTGCAAAAACTTGTCGTTGCCTTTTATATCTCTTTGATAAGCAGCAAGGTCAAAATTTTTGAATGCAAGGTACACGCGGCTGTAATCGGTATGAATGGGTGCATTAACAGTTGCCATATTGCTGTTAAGCACTTTTTCAACGGCGGCGGCAAGGCTGTTGCCATGCTGCCGGGCCAGCTCCACTTTACCACGCGGGGCAGGGTTTTGGTCGCCAGCGCAACCCATTAAAAAAAGCGCGGTTGCCCCAGGGTAATCCTGCTGAATTTTTATCTGGGCAAAACCTGCATAATCACCGTTTATAAGGTAATTGTCATCCACCAATGTGGTATTGTGGCAGGCATAACCAAACAAAACAGCTTTTATCTTGCCCACGTTGTCCAATACTTTCAACACCGGCACGTCCTGATCAACCGGGCCTTTGGGAAAAAGGCTGTTGCGGCGGTTGATGGAAAAATCGGCGCTGCCGTGGCCGCTGTACAACTTTGCATCTGCCAGGTTGCCCATTGCGGAATCAATAACACTTATGATGTCTTTCGCCAGCTTTTGCGTGTATTCAGCCACCTGCTGCTGGTCTGCGGCTGAAAAATCATAAATACCATCCAGGCAAGGCCATATCATGGGGCCTGAATGGGTGTGGGAGGAGTTAAGCAACAACTGGGAGCGCCTTATACCGTATTTGGCCTGTGTTGCTTTAAAAACATCCTGTACTATTTCGTTGGACAGGCCAAGCACATCCATCGTTACAATAATAATGCGGTCATCTTTATTTTCTTCCAGTACCAGCGCTTTTGCCCAAATAGGGTGAAGCACCCCTGTGGCGGGGGTTTGTCTGCTGGCATAACCCGTTAACCATGCAGGCAAAGCGGGGGTTATATTTACACTGGCCACCCCTGCTTTAATGGTTGCAGTACCTTTTGCGCCTGCACCTGTGCAAACAGCAAAAGCAAACAGCAGCAGGAATGCGTATGGATATTTTTTCATTACACGCTACTTGTTTTTGTTTACAAATGGGCTGCCTATGCTTATTAAATCCGTTCTGGTAACACCGTTTTCTGTAATTCTTGCCAGGGTGTACACCGTGCCATCTTTACCAACAGCTATGGAGTTTACATACAGGGGGCGCTGGCCATCCTGGTAATAAATGGCCCCGTGGTCTTTGTATTGGTTGGTCAACACATCGTAGGTTACCAGGTGCAGGTCTTCCAGCCCTTTTGCTTCGCCCATGGCTGTACGCTCCTTGCCGGTTACCCGTTTGCCATTGGCAAATATTGGCCCGCCGGTAAGATAGTATAATGTGTGATGGTCTGGCCCAAAGATGAAGCCCAGGTACCCATAGCTAAACTGATCGAACATGCCGCTTTCCTTAGATGGCAGCGATGTAATGCGGTCTATCACTGTAATGCGCTCGTCAGCAGGGTTAAAGCGGAAGAGGTAGCCAGAGTTGCCATGCACACCATAAAAACTCTTTGTTACGGGACTCCACACTATCTGCCGCCAATTGTACCCCATGTGGCCGGGTGAAGTGGGGTCATAAATACCAAAATAATCCTTCTTCATTGTCTCCTCAATCTTTTCCAAAGCGTTTTGGCCCGGCACATAACGTAGTATGGCCCCTTCGGAATTAGTGATGTACACATACCCGTTGGCAGGGTTAATGGCTATTGCGCGGCAAAGGGTACGAAAGCTGGCACCCTTACCGTTTTCGCCCTCGCCGGAAACCGGGCCTATTTCTTTAACCTCTTTGGTTTTTGTGTTGCAGGTAATAAAATAGCCTGTGGGCCATGTAATGGCGTAAGCTACGCCCCGGGCGGTATCCATGTTCATGGTAAGTATACCTTCCTGGAGCGGGGCTATGCCATAGTCTTCAAACTTACCGGTTTTTAGGTCGTAGGAAAGAAAATGCCCACCCGGATAAGGCTTGTACCCTGCGGGAGGGATGCCCATTTTTTCCATACCATCCACCATGCTGTAATAGCCTACATGGGTGGCAAAATATAATTTACCGCCCGCCTCTACAAACTTAACGTGACTTTTGCCCTGCGATATGGTTTTCAACCCACTTTCGCCGCAGGCTTCAGTAATATCACCACAAAAACTGGTTTTACCGGTGCGTGGGTCAAAGGAGTACATCATGCCGCCGGTGTCAATTGACTGGGAGCTTAATACATAGTATATTTTACCATCGCTGGCTGCTGAAATGGCGTTATACGTATCGTGTGCCAGGCTGAAGCCTGAGTTGTATTTTTTTGCGGTCAAACGGTTGTTTTGCGAGAAGCCTTTAAAACAAATAATAAATAAAACAATTGGTATAAAAAGCAGATTGGTCTTCATTAAAAACGCTTTAAGATGCTTTAATAGATTTTTTGATTGCCTCGGCATTGGCCTGTACTTTTTCCATAGCATTGTAAATATCATCCATGTCTGCTTTTTCGGTAAGCAGCAAGGGGTGGTATATCCACAAAGCCTCTTCGTTGCACAAGTGGTCGTTTACGGGGCACTCGTTCCTCCTGTTAAAAGCATTTATATCAAGCTCTTTTGAGGAATACATTTTGCGGTAATTTTTCGATTGAAAGGCGTTTGCCAGGTATGGCATTTTATTTAAAGGCGCATAACCTTCCATACATGGTATGCCTTCGGCTTTCATGGCCTTTACAAATTCGTTGCGGGGCAGGTCTTTAAACGCGCTTTTTTGGTAACGAAAAGCAAACAGGTGAAATGCAGCCTTTGTTACATTGTCGTACAGCCTGTAGGGTATAATACCCGGTACCTCTTTAATTTTTGAACGCAGGTAGGCCGCATTTTCGTTGCGCTTATCGGTTTGCTCCTGCAGCCGCTTCATTTGCACCAGGCCAATGGCTGCCTGGTATTCCGTCCAGCGCAGTTTATTGCCTGCAAGGGCAGTGCCAGCGCTTACATTACCCACCATAGTACCATAAGGGTTACCATAATTGTGGTAGGAGTAGCAGCGGTCCATAAAGGTTTCGTTGTTGCTGGTTATAGCGCCACCTTCGCCAATGGCAAGGTTTTTTGAGTTTTGAAAGCTGAAGCAGCCTGCATCGCCAAAACTGCCTACACGCTGGTGGTTTATTTCCGCAAGGTGTGCCTGGCAGGCATCTTCAATAACCAGCAGGTTGTGTTTTTTTGCAATTTTTAAAATACTGTCCATATCGGCTGGCATACCAAGAATATGTACAGGTACAATGGCCCTTGTTCTGGATGTTATTTTTTGCTCAATCTTCGCCGGGTCTATCTGGAATGTTTCGGGGTCGGTATCTACAAATACCGGCATTGCGCCCGTTGCCAGTACAGCGGCGGCAGTTGCTATAAAGGTGTATACAGGTATAATCACTTCATCGCCACCGCCAATATTCATTTGCAGCA
>CAZRDD010000054.1:0-16400 GCA_964598675.1 uncultured Parafilimonas sp. | reverse complement strand
GTGCTACCATGTCATCCAGGGTGTCATAGCTCTTCTCTGGGTGGGTTAGTTGTACAATCTCCACCTTTTCAAACTGGTGCAGCCTGTTTAACCCGCGCACATCTTTACCATAGCTGCCCGCCTCCCTTCTAAAACAAGGTGAGTAGGCCGTCATTTTAATTGGCAAATCATCTTCCTTCAAAATAACATCCCGCCAAATATTGGTAAGGGGTACTTCGGAGGTTGGGATAAGGTAAAACTTGTCTTCTGCGGCAAAATACATCTGCCCTTCTTTATCGGGTAACTGGCCGGTGCCATAAGCGCTGTCTTCGTTTACCACAAAAGGCGGAATATATTCGGTAAAGCCTGCGGCTGTATTAAAGTCAAGAAAATATTGAATAAGCGACCGTTGCAGCCTTGCCCCTTTACCAATGTATACGGGAAAACCACTACCAGTAATTTTAACGCCTAGTTCAAAATCAATCAGGTTATATTTTTTAGCAAGGTCCCAATGGGGTGCCGCTTCACTGGTAAACTTTGGAATAACACCGCCTTGTTTTACAACGATGTTCTCCTCTGGTGTTTTGCCCGGGGGTACAAGGGCCGATGGAAGGTTGGGCAGCAGTACCAGTAATTCCTGCAACTGTTTTTCGGCAAGCTGCATTTCTTCTTTAATAGGCTCAAGTGCCGTTTTAAGTTGAGGGATGGCCGCTTTAAGCGCTTCGGCTTCTTCTTTTTTGCCCAGGCCCATCAGTTTACCAATATCTTTTGACGAGCTGTTTATTTTAGCCTGTGTATTATCAAATTCTAACTGTAGTTTTTTTCTTTTATCATCCAACGCCACTATTTCGTCCACCAGGTCAAGCTGTTTAAAATTTTTTACCGCCAACCTTTCCTTAACCCAGCCTGCATTTTGCCTTAATACATTCACCTGTAACATGTAGAAATTTTTTGCAAATATAATCGTATAAAATAAGGGCAGCCAAAACAGCGGTAACAAGCTTTAATTTTATATGCTGCCGTTTTATCAACTTATTACAAGCAGCAGCAGCGTTGGGTACCGTATAAAAAATTGGGGTAAAGATGCAAGCCATTTGCAACCATGCACCTTTACCCAAAAGTTTAATACCAATAGTTATAAAATAATGTTTTGCAGTAATACACTCTTTTCAGGGTGGTCGGTATTGTAATGCAGCCCGCGGCTTTCTTTTCTAAACTGTGCCCCTTTTACAATAAGGTAACCTATGGTAATAAGGTTGCGCAGCTCGCAAAGCTGTGGCGATACTTTGGTGTTTTCGTACAATTGTTCCGTTTCTTCGTGCAGCAGATCAAGCCTGCGGCTGGCACGTTCAAGGCGCACATCGTTGCGTACTATACCCACATAATCGCTCATTATCTGCTGCAGCTCTTTCAGGCTCTGGGTAATAAGTATCATCTCCTTGGGGTCGGATGTGCCTTTTGCATCCCAATCAGGTATGGCGGCCAACCTTTTTTCAAACTCTTCACCATCCTTTAAATAATCCGTGTATTTGGCAGCACTGTCAACATACGCACGATGGCCAAACACCATTGCTTCAAGCAGGCTGTTACTGGCTAAGCGGTTAGCACCGTGCAGCCCCGTGCTGGCACATTCGCCGCAGGCATACAGGTTTAATATAGAGGTGCGGCCAACAATATCTGTTTTAATGCCGCCGCAACTGTAATGTGCAGCAGGGGCCACTGGTATAAAATCTTTCATTACATCAATACCAATGCTCAGGCATTTTTGGTATATGTTAGGAAAGTGGTGTATAAACTTCTCCTTGCCCATGTGCCTGCAATCAAGGTACACATTTTCGGTACCGGCAAGCTTCATCTCGTTATCTATGGCGCGGGCAACAATATCGCGGGGGGCAAGGTCCTTTCGGGCATCATAACGCTCCATAAAAGCTTCGCCGTTTTTGTTGCGCAGTATACCACCATCGCCCCTTACGGCTTCGGTTATTAAAAACGCGGGCGATTCGCCCGGCTCGTACAATGCCGTTGGGTGAAACTGGATAAACTCCATATTTTCTATCCTGCCCTTGGCCCTGTACACCATGGCTACCCCATCGCCTGAGGCAATTTTGGGGTTGGTGGTAGTACGGTAAGCCTGGCCATTGCCCCCTGTGGCAATTAGTGTAATGGGGGCCAGAATTTTTTCAATTTTATTGGTGGCGAGGTTTAACACATACACCCCATAGCAAGTAATATCAGGAGTAACTTTTGTAACCAGGTAACCCAGGTGGTGCTGCGTAATAATATCTACAACAAAGCAGTGCTTTATAAGGTGTATATTTTTGTGGCGGCCAAGTTCGGCCAGCAGGGCGCGTTCAATTTCCTGGCCAGTAACATCTTTGTGGTGCAGTATGCGGTTTTCGCTGTGGCCACCCTCTTTGCCAAGGCTGTATTCGCCGCTTTCGTCTTTGTCAAACTCTGCACCGTAGTCAATAATCTCCTGTATGCGCTCGGGCCCTTCCTTAACCACTACTTCTACAGCCTGCCTGTTGCAAAGGCCATCGCCAGCAATAAGGGTATCATCAATATGTTTATCAAAACTGTCTTTTATTTCATCCCAAACACCGGCAATACCACCCTGTGCATACTTTGTATTGGTTTCATCTGCCGTTACCTTGGTAATAATGGTTATTTTTTTATCGGGAAAATGCCTTGCTGTTTTTATAGCATACGTTAAGCCTGCAACGCCACTGCCAATTACCAAAAAATCTGTCTGCATGTGCAAAATTTCACAAATGTACATACAAATGTTGCTTTTGAACATAGTGGCCACTTAAAACTATTGCCGCTTTACAGTACAGGTAAACTATTGAAAATGAGGTACTGACAGTACGTTGTTAAAAGCAGGGTGATGTTTAGTTATACTGCGGCTGAGGCAGCAAATGTTAAACATTGCCAACTATTAAAATAATTGTACCTTGAAGTACAAAACTTGCCAATATGGAACCCTGGAGAACCGGAAAAGTTATCAGGATTGAACATGCCACGCATAATACCAAACGCTTTTGGATACAGGTGCCCGAGGTTGATGTTTTTGATTTTAAGCCGGGCCAGTTTGTTACACTTGATATGCCCATACACGAGAAGAAGAATAAACGCTGGCGCAGTTACTCCATTGCAAGCCACCCCGATGGCAGCAATATTTTTGAGCTGGTAATAGTATTGCTGGAAGGGGGCGCTGGCACCAACTACCTTTTTAATGAGGTGAATGAGGGTACAGAAATATTACTCAGGGGGCCGCAGGGAGTATTTACCCTGCCGGAAGAACTGGATACCGATATATTTTTAATATGCACAGGTACCGGCATTGCACCCTTTAGAAGTATGGCACATTACATTAACCTGCACAACATACCACATAAAAACATTTACCTGATATTTGGCTGCCGCCACACAAAAGACTGCCTGTACGGGCATGAATTAAAACAGCTTGAAAGCCAGATGAACGGCTTTAGCTACCTGCCTGTGTTTAGCCGCGAAACGGCTGATATGCAAATACAAACCGGCTATGTACACCAGGTATACGAGCGTATACTTGAGCATACAAAACCTGCTGCAAAGTTTTTTTTATGCGGCTGGAAGAACATGATTGATGATGCCCGCACAAAACTTGCTGCCTTAGGTTACGACAAAAAGGATATTCACTTTGAGTTATATGGGTAAGAGGGGCTTATGATGCCCTTAAGCTGGCTGTTTTACGCGGTGTTGATTGAGACAACTCCTGGTTTTCGGACTGCAGCTTGCTGATTTTCTTTTCAAGCGTAAGAATACGTGAGTGATTGCTTAACATTTCATCTTCCATTTTCAAAAGGTGCCTTTTTTGCTTTGAATTGATGGCCAGCCTCATTAAGAAACCGCCGATAAAACCAGCAAGGGCAAAACCAAGAATGGCGAAAATAGAGAAGTTTCCGTCTAGCAAGATCGAGATGGTGGTGTGTGTCATGGCTTTTTAGTTTAAAATTTCTGGGTACTTTTAATACATACGGCGTGCCAAAAGAAAAGTTTACCAGAAATTAATCTTTTTTTAAAAAAATTTGGTTACCAGTGGTTTAAACCAGTAACCAAACATTTTTTTATTAAGAAACAGCTTTAAGAATAATGTTTTTAACCTCGCTTAAAGGCACGCGCTCCTGCACCATGCTATCGCGGTAGCGTATGGTAACGGTGGCATCTTCCTTGGTTTGGCCATCTACGGTAACACAAAATGGTGTACCAATAGCATCCTGCCTGCGGTAGCGTCTTCCAATGGCATCCTTCTCCTCGTAATAGCAACGGAAATGAGGTTTACACTCATCCATTATACTTCTTGCAATCTCCGGCAGGCCATCTTTTTTGGTAAGCGGTAACACTGCAAGTTTTATGGGGGCCAGTACCGGTGGTATGTGCATTACGGTGCGGGTATCGGTGCTGCCGTCTTCTTTGGTTAGCACTTCCTCATCGTAAGCATGGCTTAAAATAAGCAGGAACATCCTGTCTAACCCAATAGAGGTTTCAATTACATAAGGTACATAGTTGCCGTAGGGTTTGCCGGTTTCCTCATTAATATCGTTGTCAAAATACTGCAGTTTTTTGTTGCTGTATTTCTGGTGCTGGCTAAGGTCAAAATCGGTACGGCTGTGTATGCCCTCTACTTCTTTAAACCCAATGGGGAAATCATATTCAATATCCACGGCCGCATCGGCGTAGTGGGCCAGCTTAACATGGTCGTGAAAACGGTATTTATCCGCTGGCAGGCCCAGGCCCAGGTGCCATTTAAGCCTTGTTTCCTTCCAGTATTCATACCACTGCTTTTGTGTGCCAGGTCGTATGAAGAACTGCATTTCCATCTGCTCAAACTCGCGCATACGGAAGATGAACTGCCTTGCTACAATCTCGTTCCTGAAGGCTTTGCCGGTTTGGGCAATACCAAAAGGCACCTTCATACGGGCAGTTTTCTGCACGTTTAAAAAGTTTACAAAAATACCCTGTGCCGTTTCCGGGCGCAGGTATATGGTGCTGGCCTCGTCTGTTACCGAACCTATTTCGGTGCTGAACATCAGGTTAAACTGGCGTATGTCGGTCCAGTTAACCGTACCGCTAACCTGGCAGGCTATTTTATTTTCTTCAATAAGTGTTTTAAGGGCAGCAAAATCATCCTTTGCCAGCAACTGGTCCATCAGGTCGGTCAATGCTTGCGCCTCGGCTTCTTTGCCCGCTTCTTTCAGCTTTTCGGCATAACCTTCAATCAGGTGGTCAACGCGGTAGCGTTTCTTACTGTCCTTATTATCAATCATCGGGTCGCTAAAGTTGTCAACGTGCCCGCTGGCCTTCCAGGTGGTGGGGTGCATAAATATGGCAGCATCAATACCCACAATGTTCTCGTGCAACTGGGTCATGCTCTTCCACCAGTAGTCGCGAATGTTCTTTTTCAGTTCACTTCCGTATGGGCCATAGTCGTATACGGCGCTTAAGCCATCATATATTTCACTGCTTGAAAATACAAAACCATATTCTTTGGCATGCGATATAATCGCCTGGAACCTGTTTTCCTGTATACTCATAAGGCAGCAAAGATAATAGTTAGGTTTAAATATGGCAATTGATTGAGGCGCGCAGTTTTTTAAACAATTTTCACCCCTCATAAATTTTTAACGGGGGCTATTTAAACGCAGGATAGTAATAGAAAGTCAGTTGATACATAAAATGCATTTTATGAAGAAGCTGATTATTAAAACATTACTGGTTACAGCGCTGGTAAGCGGCTTTGGCCAGTTTGCCAATGCACAAAGAATATTTGTTAAAATTCAACCTGCTGCACCCGTTGTGGTAAGGCCGGTTGCCCCATCGGCAAGGCATATATGGATTGAAGGTGAATGGGTTTGGCGTGGAAACGAATATGCCTGGCAGCCCGGCTACTGGGTGGTGCCCGAACCACATAAAGCCTGGGTACCTGGCCATTGGCGGAGGGCCTACGGCGGCTGGAACTGGGTGCCCGGCCACTGGCGCAGGTTTAGATAACGTAGCCTGCCAACAAGCAGTTTTGTAACCATTCGTACTTATTATGTAAAAGCAACGGCCATTTAATGTAAGTAAGTGTATTACATTAAATGGCCGTGGTATTTTTGTTTAAATGTGCGTGGTGGTTTATTGCTCCTGCATGCTTTGCTTTTTATTATAAGCCATTATAAAAAGTGCCCCCAGGTTTTTATATGGTGGTATATAATCTTCAAACAGCTCTTTGTTTAATTTTTGCTTGCTTAGGTTGTTCCACAATATAAGCCAGTTAAGGTCTTTACCCTGGCGCAGCATTTCCATGGCGGCAACAATAAGCGGGCCATTAACGGTTTTGCTGCCGGTTTGTTTACTGGCTACAATGTGGGCGGTGGGGCAGGTACCCAATACTTTTTTAAGGCTTTGGTAACCACCGCAACTGCCTAACAACACAATTCTTTCGCTCTGCTGCAGTTTTTCCAGGGTTTCGTTAAGGTAGTAACTGTGCCCACGGTGTATAAGTATACTGGGCTCAATTTCGCGGGCATCTAAGTATTCTATCATCGATTGCCTTGCAATACGGTCAAGGTCTTTCTTTTCATCCAGTGGTTTGTTGGCATAAATAACCACTTTTGTACCCTTGGTGGAGGTTACTGTAATCCACTTTGCGGAGTCGGTTATCTTCCAGTTTTCATTACTAAAATCGCTTTTAAACTGGCTGTAGCCATCGTTGCCATCTTTATCGCCGTAAAAAAATTGTTCAACAATTATTTTGTCACTGGTGTCTTTTAAGCTGGAGGCAGGCATATAGTACACCGGCGGTATACCCAGCAGGCGCGATACATCTACATGATTAGCCGTATCCATTGAAAGAAACAAGGTGTTTAGCGTACTATAAATATCACGCCCCTTTTTATTGTTTGCCGCTTTGGCTTTTTGCAGGTTAAACTGTACCTGGTTTAATATAAGCTTGCGCACATTAGGGTTGTTAATACTGCCGAAGGAGTTTGCCACATCCACCGCATCCTCAAGGCTGCCAGTTTTATCAAGCCCGTTTACAAAGGCTTTCATCATCAGTTCGGCATTGTCTTTATCCATCCGGCCTAAAAAATCATCGAGGGTATTAAAGTTGGCGGCAATTTTAATCCATTTTCTAAACCTGTCGAAACGTACCCGCATCAGCAGGCTGTCGCTGCGCGTTAGTTTTTTAAATACCCTTGGGTAAACGCCTTTTACGTAACTGCTGGTGTATATTTCTTCCTCGGTAAGTATTGGCAGGTAATACAGTTCCTCCGGGCCAAGCTTTTCTATTATTTTAAACCGGGTTTCGTCGGGTGCCTCGTGCAGGTCGTTTATAACGCTTACATAAATTTCCCTGGCTTTAAAATACATTCTGCTGGCCAGTGCCTGCATGGCCATGGGGGTATCTTTAAGCCGTATGCGGTCGGCATAATTTACGGCCGTTTGCACCATTAGTTTATAATATTTGGTGCTGTCGTTTAACGATGAATCAACCTGGGAAAAAGTGAGCTTACCATGGTAAATATCATCCAGGAAGGGAAAAAACTGCCTGCCGGTTTCAAGCCTGGCCATTTGGCTTATTATTTTAACCAGGGGGTCATTGGCGGTTCTTATCCTGTTGGCCAAAGCATCGTTGGCAGCAGCATAATCGTAAATTGTTTCGGGCGAAAGGTGGGCCAGGCGCGCTATAAGCACCTCGCCGCCAATAAGGTCGGGCCGCCTGGTAAGTGTTTCAAGTATCCTGTTGGGGTGCAGCAGGCAATACTTAACCACCAGTGCATCTTTGGCAGCCTGTACGCCACTATTACTGCCAAACGAATAGTTGTCGGTAATAATGCGTGCAATGTCGTATACGCAGGGTTCAAGTATGGCATCAATGGGCAGGTGCTTCATTTCTGCATGCATGCAGCTTGCAAAAACATCAATCAGTGTTGGCAATATAGCCGGGCCTGCTTCCAGCGTATTGTCTCTTAAACCGGTATAGTAAGCATCTAAAACCTCATTAAAGCCCCTTAAAAATTTTATTTTATTGTTATTGTCAATGGAAGCGTCTCTTTCAATAGCGGCCTGCAGCGAATCTGCTTTTGTGGTGGCGGCATACTTTAAGGCACCGGTTATAACATCCTGCGCTACAATTTTTTGCTGGCTTTCATCAATTTTAGCATCAAAATAGCTTAGGTTTGATGGAGTGCCTTGCGCCAACACCAAGCCGGGTATAAAAAAGGTGGTTATTAAACAAATTTGGTAAAAAACTTTCATGTAAACAATATTAGCCAATAATTGCAATATGCCCTAATAGCAAAAATATTACCAAAACACGTAAACCAGTGCTTAACAATAATATAATGCAGCAAAGGGCTGATAACGCATTTCTAAAATTATTTTTGTGTAAATATATTGTTAATGGAAACAAAGGCTAAAAAGATACTGGTAGCAGACGATGAGAGCGACATACTGGAAATAATACAATACAATCTTGTACGCGAGGGTTACGAAGTGTTTACGGCTAAAGACGGCAACGATGCCCTGGATAAAGCCAGGGAACTGCACCCCGACCTTATTATACTGGATATTATGATGCCTTATAAAACAGGTGTTGAGGTGTGCAGGATATTAAGAACAAACGATGCTTTTGATGATGTGCTGATTATATTTTTAACGGCGCTTAACGATGAAGCCTCCCAGGTAAAGGGCCTCGAATCGGGCGCGGATGATTACATAAGCAAGCCCATAAGCCCTAAAGTATTGGTTAGCAGGGTGAACGCCATCTTCAGGCGGTTGCATAAAGAAGCGGGCAAAACCATTGAACTGGGAAATATTGCCATAGACCCCGAAAAGTTTTTGGTTACCATTAATAACAACGATGTTATGCTGGCTAAAAAGGAGTTTGAACTGCTTTACTTGCTGGCATCGCGCCCGGGCCGTGTATTTTTACGCAACGAAATACTAAGCCAGGTATGGGGCAACGATGTTATTGTGGGCGACCGCACCATTGACGTACACATACGCAAAATACGCCAAAAACTTGGCGTTGACTGTATAACCACCGTTAAAGGGGTTGGCTATAAGTTTGAGTTATAATTACTTACAGCACCAGCAACCATTAGTGTATGCAGCAACCTTTTTTGCAGGTTGTTATATTTTTTTTAAAAGTATACAAAGGCTAAACAATACTAGCTGCCGTTGCTAATAATAACGTATATTTAGGTGGTACACAAACAGGACAGGCAATTTTACTTTATACCGTACCGTTTTTTGAGTGTACCATTTATAAGCAATTTTAAAAGCGGCATGTTTAAAACAAAAAACCTTACACCGGCACATTTATCGGCACTAACATCGCTTATGCTGGCAATACCAGTAGCGGCATTGTGCTATTTAACACAAAACAGTATTGGTTTTACTGTTTTGGTTTTGCTGGCGGTTTTTGTGCTGGGCTACTTTCTGATACGTTATGTGTTTGAGGCGTTCATCAACCGCAAAATAAAACTCATCTATAAGTTTATTTACCAAACCAAAGCCAGTAAAAGGGAGGAGATGTATTACAAATACATTTTGCCCCAAAAAAGCATTGACGAGGTAAGGCAGGATGTGGAGAAATGGGCCGAGCAGCGTAAGGAGCAGATTGAACTGCTTGAAAGCAACGAAGCTTACCGCAAACAGTTTTTACAAAATCTTAGCCACGAGTTTAAAACCCCCATTTTTGCCATACAAGGGTATGTTGATACCTTACTTAACGGCGCTATTGATGACCCCGTGGTAAGCAAAAAGTTTTTGGAGAATGCCGCCCGTAATGTTGACAGGATGGTTAACCTGGTAAACGACCTTGATGCTATTACAAAGCTTGAAAGTGGTGAACAGCCCCTGTACAAACAAAATTTCATCATCCAGGACCTTATTAAGGAGGTTTTTGAAACCCTCTCCATAAAAACAAACAGCCGCAATATTAAATGCAGCATTAAAAAAGGCTGCGAGCAACCCATATCGGTATTTGCTGATAAGGAAAAAATATTGCAGGTGCTGGTTAACCTGGTAGAAAATGCCACCAAGTACGGCAGGCAGGATGGCTACATAACCGCCAGCATTTACCGTACCGACGACAACCACGTACTGGTTGAAATTAGCGACAGCGGTATTGGTATTGCGGAGGAACACCTCTCCCGCATTTTTGAACGTTTTTACCGCACCGACAGCGGGCGCAGCCGTAACATAGGCGGCAGCGGTCTGGGCCTGGCCATTTGCAAACACATTATTGAAGCCCACGGCCAAACCATACATGCCCGCAGCAAGGTTGATGTGGGCACCACCATTGGTTTTACCCTGTCCTCGCGCAAGGAGTAACTACAACAGGCGGTTTATCCGCCCACTTTCCGGGCCCAATAAATAGCCCTGCATACCGTTTTATGGCCATGTAAATAAGCGCTAAAGCCCACCTGCATACATGCCATCAAAACCGCTGCTACCACGTTTTCAGCATTACCCAGTTGCCTCAAATGCACAAACGGCGCGTATTTTACAATTTTGCGCAAAATTTTTATTGAAAATCAACAACTTGCAACGGTGCGTTTAAAATAGTTTGCAAAATGCTTGGTAGTGTACGTGCAGTTTAGCACCTTTGCACCCCATTTAAAAGCAGCGGGATAGCGCTGCTGTAATAAAAAACAGAATAATAATGAGCAAACTACATTTCACAACCAAACATGCGAACGAGGCTACCGTGCAGCGTAATTGGTACGTTGTTGACGGTACTAATCAAACCGTAGGCCGCATCAGTTCCAAAATTGCTGCTGTTCTTCGTGGCAAGAACAAAGCTTATTACACACCGCACGTAGACTGCGGAGACTTTGTAATTGTAATCAATTGCGAGAAGATGGTATTTACCGGTAACAAATTTGAGGACAAGCAATACATTAACTTTTCTGGCTACCCAGGTGGTAAAAAAGAAGAGTCTGCTTTATCTCTTATTAAACGCCGCCCCGAAGCAGTTATTGAAAGGGCAGTAAAAGGCATGTTGCCTAAAAACCGCTTAGGCCGCAAAATGTTCGGTAAGTTATTTGTGTATGCAGGTGGCGCACACCCGCACACTGCACAACAACCTAAAGAACTTAAATTCTAAACTACAAATTCCAAACCTGCCTGTCGGTAGACAGGTTTCAAATAAATGGAAAAGCAAAAAAATGCCGTTGGTCGTAGAAAAGAAGCTGTAACCCGTATCTTCATCAGCAAGGGCGAAGGCAAGATCACCGTTAACAACAAAGACTATAAACAATATTTTTCGCTGGTATACCTGCAAAACCAGGTAGAAGCGCCTTTAAAAGCCGTTGATGCTATTGATAAATTCGATATCAAAATAAATGCAACAGGCGGTGGTATTAAAGGCCAGGCAGAAGCTGCCAAGCTGGGTATTGCCCGTGTTTTACTGGAAATAAACCCTGAGTTTCGCCCTGTTTTAAAAGAAGCAGGCCATTTAACCCGCGACCCACGTGGTGTTGAACGTAAGAAATTCGGTCACAAAAAAGCCCGCAGAAGCTACCAGTTCAGCAAGCGTTAATTTATTGGCCTTTGTTCCATGGCTCACTGTCCATGGATGCACACGGTTTTTTACCTTGGGCATTGGGCCAATTACAGTGGACAAATATTTAAAATATTCATAATTAAAATAAACATGGAACCTAACACTTCGTTACAACAACAATTACTCGATGCAGGGGTACATTTTGGACACCTGCGTAAGAAGTGGAATCCTAAAATGTTGCCTTACATCTTTGCTGAGAAGAAAGGCATACACATTATTGACCTTAACAAAACGGTTGACCACCTGCAGGAAACTGCTGCTGCCTTAAAGCAAATAGCTAAAAGCGGTAAAAAAATAATGTTTGTGGCTACCAAAAAACAGGCAAAAGAAATTGTTAGCGATTGCGCTAAAAAAGTAAACATGCCTTACGCCACTGAACGTTGGCTGGGTGGTATGCTTACCAATTTTAACACTGTACGCAAAAGCGTTAAAAAAATGCAGAGCATTGAAAAAATGCTTGGCGATGGCAGTGCTGAAAGCCTTACTAAAAAAGAACGCCTTACCCTTACACGCGATAAGGATAAAATGGAAAAAGTGCTTGGTGGTATAGCCCAGTTAGGCCGCCTGCCAGCAGCATTGTTCCTGGTGGATATTGGCCACGAGCATATTGCTTTAAGCGAAGCAAAACGTTTAGGCATTACCACTTTTGGTATGGTAGATACCAACTGCGACCCTAACAAGGTTGACTTTGCAATACCTGCCAACGATGATGCTACAAAATCAATCGCCATTATTACCAACTATATTACAGCAGCCATAGCAGAAGGTTTGGCAGAACGCCAGGCTGCTAAGGAAGATGATACTGAAGAAGTTGATAATGAAAACGAACGTAAAGCAGCCCGCCTGCAGGCAGAAGCCGAAGCAGAAGGTGGCCGTGGTGGCCGTCGCGGTGGTGGTGCTGGCGCTCCTGGCGCTGGTGCACCCGGTGCTGGCCAGCCAAAACGCCGTGTACCCGGTGGCGCAAGCCGCAGGCCTGCTGGCGGTGGCACTGGCCCCGGCGGTGGAAGAAGGTAGTATTACTTCTGTATAATATTGGGCCAATGCATCATTATTAAAGAAGTGATCGTTGGCCCAACTTTTTATTAGCCGCCTAACCACAACGTACCGCAAACCGTTTTACACAGCTTTATTACTTATATAAAAGCATTGTAAAAACAGTTTTATAAGTACAGTGTGGCAAAAGCAGCAACGCCAATTAAATAATCATTTAATAACACGGCAACAACATTGCTTTATGCAATTTGCAACCGTAAAAAATTAAAAAATAGCTTACCGCCTTTAAACGGCAAGCAAAGGAGGGTTTTAATATGTCAACAACAGCTACTATTACAGCAGCAGAAATAAACAAGCTGCGCCAGGCAACAGGTGCCGGCATGATGGATTGCCGTAAAGCTTTAACCGAAGCAAATGGTGATTTTGAAGCAGCCATTGACTGGTTGCGCAAACAAGGCCAGAAAGTTGCCGCCAAGCGCAGCGACCGTGATGCCAAAGAAGGTGTGGTGATAGCCCAAACTTCTGCCGATAAAAAAACAGGTTTTATTGTGTGCATCAGCGCCGAAACCGACTTCGTTTCTAAAAACGCCGATTTTGTTGCCTTTGCACAAAGCATTGCCGATGCTGCAGTTGCCAACAATGTAAAAAGCGCTGAAGAACTGGCTGAAACAACCGTAAACGGCGCTAAAGTAGCCGACCTTATTAACGATAAACTGGCCGCGATAGGCGAAAAAATTGGCATCAGCCGTTTTGAGCGTATTGAAGCACCTTACGTAGCCGCTTACATACACGGTGCATACCGTTTAGGTGTATTGGTTGGCCTTAGCCAGGAAGCTGAAGAAGCTGGTAAAGATGTGGCTATGCAAATTGCCGCTATGAACCCGCTGGCAGTTGACCCTGCTGCTGTACCTGCTGAAACAGTTGCCCGCGAAAAAGCCATTGTTATTGATACCATGAAGCAAGACCCCAAAATGGCCGGTAAAACCGACGATATGCTGGGCAAAATTGCAGAAGGTAAACTTAACGCCTTTTTTAAAGAGCAAACACTGCTTGCACAGCCTTTTGTTAAAGATGGTGGTAAAACCGTTGCAGAATACCTTAAAAGCGTATCATCAACACTGGTGGTTAGCGAGTTTAAACGCGTAGCTTTAGGTTAAGCAAATACCTATATTGTAAAAGCCCTGCCGGTTACGGCGGGGCTTTTTTGTTGGGGGGGATTTTGAAGCAACTTATTTACCGTTATGACCAAGTTTAAAATCAAATCAGGAAGCATGGAAGAAAACATTGATACGGTTAACCCACCGGAAAATAACCAGGAGTATGCCAAGGCGCTTACCAAATCAATTGCCCAGGCCGAAAACAATGAGCTGATTGTTTTTAGCATGGAGGCGTTTATGAATTATCATCCAGCAGTAACTCAATAACCCCTCCCCCCATTTAATTTCCCTGCCCTCAAACATCTACCCCTACATTTGCGTTATTAATGCGGTTATGCAACATTTAATAAACGTAACAGGGCTTACCAAGCAGTTTAATAATCTTACCGCTGTAAACAACCTAAGTTTTACGGTTAACCAGGGCGATGTGTATGGTTTTTTGGGCCAGAACGGTGCCGGTAAATCAACCACCATACGCATGCTGCTCACCTTAATTACCCCTACGGCGGGCAATATTGAAATTTTTGGGTTGAACCTTAAAACGCACCGGCGGCAAATTATGCAGCAAACCGGTGCCGTTATTGAAAAGCCAGATGTGTACAAATACCTTACCGCCTACCAAAACCTTAAGCTGTTTGCCAAAATGAGTGGCATAAAACCTACCGACAGCCTTTTAATGCAGCAGCTTGATGTGGTGGGACTGGCAGGCAGGGAGCATGATAAGGTTAAAACTTTCTCGCAGGGTATGAAGCAGCGCCTGGGTATTGCCATTGCGCTGGTACACAACCCTAAACTTATTGTGCTGGATGAACCCACCAACGGGCTTGACCCACAGGGCATTGCAGATATACGCAACCTTATACTGCACCTTAGCAGGGAGTTGAAAAAAACGGTAGTAGTATCCAGCCACCTGCTTAACGAAATTGAGCAGGTAGCCACCAGGGTAATTATTATTGATAAAGGCCGCAAGGTAATTGAAGGCAGCGCGGCAGAGCTGTTCGACCCATCGCAAACCGTGCTGGAAGTAGATACACTTAACAACGAAGCCGCGTTTATACTGTTACAGCAAAGCAGTTGGTCGGCATATTTGCAACCCCGCCGCAGCAGCACTATATTACTAAAACTTAACCGTACCATTATACCGCAGTTGCACACCTGGCTGGTGCAGCAGGGGGTTCAGGTAGTATCGGTGCAGCCCAGGCATTCGCTGGAAGATCTTTTTTTACAGGTAACATCAGGCAAACAACATGTGGAAGCTTTTACAAATTGAACTGTACAAAATATTTAAACGCCCGCGCACCTATATTGCGTTTGGCACCATTGCGGCCCTCATAGTATTACTACAGGCGGGCCTTAAGCTTGATGGCAAGGAGTACCTGGATTTTATGCTGGGCAGTCTGCCGGGTTTTGATATTGGCGGCAACATTCTTAACGGTTATATGGTATGCTATATAACCCTGCAAATGCTGCTCATAAATGTACCGCTGCTGGTTACACTGGTGGCCGCCGATATGGTTTCGGGCGAAGCCAACATGGGCACCCTGCGTTTTATGCTGGGCAGGCCCTACAGCCGCGCGCAAATAGTGGTTGCCAAATTTATGGCCACCACCATGTACATATTCATGCTGCTGGTATGGCTGGCACTGTTTGCGCTGGTGCTTAATATTGTTATTTTCGGCACGGGCGATTTGTTGCTGCTTAAATCGAGCTATGTGGTGGTTATTAAAAGCAACGATGTTTTTTGGCGGTATGCAGGGGCGTTTTGCTTTGCCTTCCTTTCTATGACAACCGTTGCTGCGGTTGGCTTTTTGCTGTCGGTTTTTGCGGAAAACTCTATTGGCCCCATAGTTGCCACCATGAGCATTATAATGTTTCTTACGGTGCTAAGTACCCTTAACATACCCATATACGGCATTATAAAACCTTACCTGTTTGTAACGCACATGAATAGCTGGAAGGAGTTTTTTGATGAAAAGGTTAACCTTAACAATGAGGCCATAACAGGCTCCATACAAAACCCGCAGCGCATTATAAATGCGGCACTGGTGCTGCTGGCGCATACCGTTGGCCTGCTGGGCCTTGCAGTATATTTGTTTAAAAAGAAAGATGTTTTGAGTTGAGGACACGAAGCAACACGAATTAAAAATAATTCGTGTAATAAAATAAATAAATACAGGATGAAGAAATTGCTTTTTATAATGCCCCTGTTATTCATGGTGGCAATTGTGCATGCACAGGATATGAGTGCTCTGGTAAACAAGCTAAAGGCTAAAATGGAGCAGGTGAAGGACTACCAGGCTACTGGCATGCTTAAAACCGATATTGCCTTTATTAAAGCGCCGGTAAGCAAGGTAAAAGTGTATTTTAAAAAGCCCAACCGTTTCAGGCTGGTGAAGGATGGAGGCATCTCCATTTTACCAAAAGGTGGTTTAAGCGTTACCCTAACCAATGTGGTGGATATTGATAACTTTGTAGCACTGGCATCGGGCGAGGCTGTAGTGGATGGCTTTCCGGTAAAAATTGTAAAGGTGCTGCCCGGCGATGATAACAGCGAGCTGGTATTGGCCACCCTTTATATTGATGAAAAAAATCTGCTGGTGCGCAAGGCAAATGTAACCACCCGCGAGAATGGGTCGTACGAAATTGGACTTACCTATGGGCAATATGCC
>CAZRDD010000053.1:0-16568 GCA_964598675.1 uncultured Parafilimonas sp. | reverse complement strand
TGGTGATAGCAGCGTTTGCACCTGCAACAGGCGGGCCTTGAATGATTACTGTTGCCGCATTGGTGTATGTTACACCTGTATTTGTAGCTGCAAATATTGGCCCGCCAAAAGATGTTTGGGCTGCCCATGTAGCTGTACCTGAAGCTGCTGTTGAGTTATCAACGTATGTGTTGGTGCTAACAGCCAGGTGTACACCTATTGATGTAGTGTTGGGCCCTGTTATACCGGAAGATATTGATAGTCTTGCATTGCCTTGTATTGTACCGTTGCCTATCAGCGTGCTTGTGCCGCCAAAAAAGGCGTTGCCTGAGTTTATGTAAAAACTCCAGGGGTTTGTAATACCTACGTTTGTACCGGCATTTGGTGCACCAGAGATGTAAACTGTTGCCGCATTGGTGTATGTTGTAGCATTTGATGCAGCAATTGTTGGTGTTAAAAATGAATTTATAGAGGTTACTGTTCCATTGGTTCCAGTGCTTGTAGTATCCGTATAAATACCTGTATCAGTTCTAAACGCAATACCGCCAGCGCCCCATGAAGAAGCAGAATAACTTCCGCCGATATGTAATAATGTTGATGCTGTTGTACCAGTGTTTATGCCTACAAATCCATTATGATTAATAAACAATGCTTCTGAAACAATGGTTGTTGTATTTTTTGTAACAGAGAATCCTAATCCGGTACCTTGTGCACTTCCCGCGGTCCAGTTCTCTGTTGCATAACCGCGTATACGCGCGGTTTGCATTTCGGCAGACGTGGTAGCGTTGTAACCTCCAAACCAGTTCTGCCCTAAAGCTTGACCTAAAACAATAGATCCGGTTGATGCTGATCTTAAAAATGCTGCGGACGAAGCACCAGAAGAAACAATACTTAGCCCCTGTGATGGATTGAATGTGCCAATACCGATGTTGCCACCAAAATAGTTATTGCCGCTTACAGAATATAAAGCAGTATTGATAGACCCTGATGATGAAGCTCCGTTAATATAAAGTGATGCAGTGGTGGTTATTGTTGCACCACCAGCAGTTACTGTACCTAATGGATTTATTACAGCATTTGCTAATACGGCATGTGTACCAGATGCTGCGGTTGTGATTGGTGAGGAAGTTACCAGGAGGTTTGAATAGCTTGTTCCTATGCTTAATGCATTTGAAGTTGACCCAAGTAAGGCAACTCTTGTAGTAACAGAAGAAGCGCCACCAAAAAGCGCTTGGGTATTGGCAATACCATTGATGGCGTTGCCTCCGCTAAAAGCGTATATGTTAGACCCATAACTGTTACCAGTGTTAAAGCCACCAGCAAAGGCCGATATACCAGCAGCAACGTACAAGGCATAAGGGTTTGAGAATGTAACGTTTGTGCCAGCGGTGGGTGCAGCATCTATGTACAGCGTTGATGCGTTGGTATACGTTGTTGCATTGCTGGCTGCTATGGTGGAACTGCCGATGTTGTTGATGGTTACCAGGCTTACGGTGCCTGATGAACTGGTGTCGGTGTAGGTTTGGGAGGTGGCGGTTGCCAGTGCAATACCTTGCGCACCCCAATAAGACTTTGATGCACTTGTACCAACTTTTAACCACGAGGCCTGGCCCGAAGTAACGCCACCAATGGTAACAGGCCCGCTGAATATACTTGTACCACCAGCAATATATAATGAGAATGGATTGGTAATAATGGTATTTGTGCCAGCAGATGGTGCTCCGGTTATGTAAAGCGTTGCAGCGCTTGTATAAGTAACGTTGGAGCCACTGGTGGCATTAGATGCTGTTATTGTACCGTTGTTGAAAGAGTTTAATACGATAGGCCCTGTAATGGTTGTGCCAGCAGTTGTACTGTTATCGGTGCAGTTTGAAGATGTAACCGCAAACATGGCACCTGTGGTAGTCCAGGCGTTTTGAATAACACCCGTTGAAATCAACACCCTTGAACTGCTGTTTGTTGTACCTATGCCCACACGGCCGGTTGATGTAACGTTGAATTGAGAAGTGAAGGTGCCACCGCCGCTTGCAGCAGTTGTTGTGCCTGCGTTGATAAGATACCTGGAGCCACTGCCTATAGCTTGTTCATAAGGCGCTATATAAAGAGCGTTATATGCAGCAGTGCCAGACTGGTTTATTGTTGGTTGAATTGCCAACCAGTTTTGTGTTCCTGCTGCAGCAGTACCAGTACCCTGCATTGTAATAACAGAGGGCGTTGCAGCCGTACTTACCGGCGTAAAGTCGAATATGCCAGCAGCGCTTGATGCGTTCGGATTGATTGTAAATACACGGCCGGATGCGAGTGTTAGAACACCAGATGTTGGATGGGTACCAATGGCAATAGAACGTGAATTGCCTGTGCCACCAAAATAACTGCCAATGGTGAATACGTTAGATTGCCATTGTGCGATAATCTTTTCATAGTTGGTTACCTGGTCTGCTGTATTGTAGTGCGTAAGGCCTGCACTTGCAGATGTGTTTACGATGCCGTTCGTGTAGGTCTTCAAGCCGCTTATCGCCTGGTTGGTTGCAAGGGTATCGTATATGCCGGACAGATCTGGTACCGATGTGAGAAACCCTGATGGGTTACCGCTTAGCGGATAGGCATCCGTAATACCATAACCCCCCAGCGTTGTTGGCTGACCTGTTAGCTTATTCCATGCCAGCGAAGAACCGGATGTTAAAAAGCCTGATGGGTTGCCTGTAAGCGGGTATGCATCGGCAATACCATAACCCGCAAGGGAAGTTGGCGTGCCGGTAATAGTGCCCCACGCCTGCACCCCTGTGTGGTTAGCCCTGTCTAAATAATAACCTGGCAGTTGATTATTGAGCCTGGCCACGGTTGGGTTGGGAAATGAGCCGCTTAAGTCGCCCCCGGCAGTACCCGTAGGCGGCAGGCCGGTGGGTATATCGCTTTGCAGGGCAATGATACCGCTTGCATTTGGCATGCGTACCGTGTAACCCACCGCAACGGGGCTGGCAGATGGCAACAGGTCGGTATAGCCCCCGGAATTATTAACAAAACTTAGCCCCTTTCCTGCCTGGAAGCTGATTGACTGGCTGCTGAGTATGCCATTGTTGCCATTAATATGCAACGTAAAACAATTAAGGTAAATGTCGCTTACGCTGTTAATGTGTACGTCGTCAGTAACTTGCACATACATTTTATTAGGGCCAATGGCTACACTGTTTACGCCACTTGCCCATGTTTTTATACCAGTTACTGTTTGTGGGTTATACAGGTCAACCGCATCGGTAATGCCATAACCGGCAAGGGTTGTAGCCGGGGCCTGCTTGCTGTTCCAGGTGGCTTTCTCCGCATCGCTTACAAAACGGTAAGTGGCTGTTTGTACAGTATTGGCCGGGTTGGTGGCATCGGTGTTTGGCACATTGCTTAATCCTACATCACTCTTGCTTAAAGATACATTGCCCGTGTAGCCGTTAACGCTGCTAACAGCATCGGTATTATCCACCTTGTGCCAGCCAGATGCGCCGTTACTAATAATCCAATCGCCTAAAATAAAACCGGTGCCGGTAATAGTACCACTATCCTGTGCAATGAAATACCAGCCAGCATTGGCACTGGCTGCTGCTGGCAGGGGCTGGCTATTAAGCGTAACATCATCGCTGGTAATAACACCGGTGGTAAAGCTGTACAGGCCCTTGTAGTGTACATTGCCTATCAGGGCATCGTTTATCTGCGCCAGTGGCACCTTGCCATTTACCAGGTCGGCCTTTGTGGCCAGCGCACCCGCAACAGCCTGCGTGGTAGGGTAGTGGGCGCTATCCGGTGCTGTAAGGCTGTTTTGTTTAAGGGCTGCATCCTCCGGTGTGTAACTGTATGCGCCCTGCTTGGCATCTAAGGCCATTTGCAGGCCCGTTACATCGCTGATGATATGTGTATGCACCAGCGCAGCTTTACCGCTTAAAGCGGCCTGGATGGCCGTGCTGAGGGGCTTATCTGCATCGGAAGTGTTATCAACGTTGCCCAGGCCAATATCGCTTTTATCAAGCGTGATGTTTTCGCCCGTTTTGCCGTTTACGATGGCGGGGTTGCCCTGAGGACCTTGTATACCTTGTTCACCAGTGTCGCCTTTATCTCCTTTGTCGCCCTTTTCGCCTTGCGGCCCCGGTGAGGGGAAGGGCAGAGGCACGCCATTGCGAACGGTAACGTTTATAACATCGCCCGCAGTGGTAACAACAATGTTTTTATTTGTTTGCGTGGTTACAATAACGTTGCTCATTGGTATTGGTTTAAAACGGTAATAGTGCCGCAGAGAATGGTTTGCACCACGGTATCAACGGTTTTGCGCACATCGTACTGGTAAATGCCCGGTTTAAGGGCTTCCATATCTGCTGCGCTTATGGTAAGCTGCAGCACATTGGCATTAACGGCAATGCCGTTGCCGCTGGTAAGTTGTTTAACCGGTATGCCATTGCTGTTGATGGCCATGGTTAAAGTGCTGCCCGTAAAGTCTTCCAGCGTGGTAACGCCATTGTTTTCGGCAGAGAAGGCTATGCCCGAGGGGGCCCAGGTATCGCCCCGTACGGCTAAAAACGAAAGGTATGCCCTGCGGGAGGTATCAATATAGTCTGACATGCGTGTTGTTTTAATGTTATTGAAACAGGGCTCTTATCCAGCCCTTCAGGTACTTATCGTTTACCGGGCGCTTCATACAGATGTTTACATAGTACTGTGTGCGTATAAGCTTGTAATTGGCGCGGAACAGCGCTGTGCGCAGGCTGTCGTTACAGTGTTTAAGGCTGTCGTTGACCGATGCAAAATGCTGGCTGGCAATGGCAATACTATCCGCCCGGTGTATAACACTATCGTACTTAGTATGTACCAGTGCAAAAGCTTGTGCGGAAGCATTATCCACCAGCAGCGAATCGCCATTAACCACTATGCCCAAAGTATCATCTGTATGTTGTGTTACAGTAACTTTTTGCTGTGTGCATGCCACTGAAAGAGCAATGATTACAAGGAGTGTCAGCCGTTTCATAACAAGGTGTTTAAGTAGTTAAGTGTAGTGTTATCCATACGCCCGGTAACGGGCAGACTGGCCGCTTGCTGGGCCTGCTTAATGCCTGTAACAAGGCCCTGGTTAACGGTGGCATCGTACAGGTCGTTAGCAATGTTTTGGTTGATGATTTCATCGCCACAAAACTTATCCCAATAATTTTTTTTGAAGATGGCTGCGGCGGTGGCCTCGCTAAGATTTTTCATGTCGGTTTCGGTGGCCATGCGGCCGAGGTAAGCACTAAGCTCGTACGCGCAAATGCCCATGTTCGTGCCAATGTTAACGCCGTGGCCAGCGCCCAGGGTATCACCAAGCGTCCAGCAGCCACTGTCGGTAGCATCATTTTCCCACCCGCCCTCAATGGGTAGCCGGCGTTTAAAGGCAGTTAAAAAATCGGCCATAAAAGTTAGTTAAATGCTTTTAGGATGGAGATTGATACCGGCACTTTCCGTACGCGGAAAAAGACACCCACGCCAGCCGCCGGTACAAGCTGTTTATTGCTGGTGCAGATAAGCGCGCCGGATGGGCCAATGCTTAACCAGGAAGAAGTGCCATTGCTTACGCGAAACCCCTGAATATCGGTTACAGATGCTCCCTGCGTATAGCTTACTACATCTATGTAAGGTGTACGTTTAAACCAGCCGGTGCGTTTAAGGTATTGCACAATGCTAAGGCTGTCTTTGGTAGAAAGATAAATGGTTGTATCGTGCTGTAACCCTTTGTACGTGCTATGTATGGGCCATTGGCCAACGGGTATAAGTACGGTGTCGTGATGCGCAACATTAAAGCCAGTAACGCTGGTAATGTTTTTCTCGCTGGTGTGCAGTTCTTTTGCTTTTGCGGTAAGCACATCCTGGTACACTGCTTTCAACTGCTGCAGGTTGCCTTCAGCCTGTACCCGCTGCGCATGCTCGCGGTTGTAATCATCGCGGTAATGACTGGTGGTATCTATGTAGCGGATGGTTTCAAGGCGCTGAATGGCTTTATCCTCTTTAACAGCGGCATGATGCTGGCAGGCATTGTACAACCAGGCACTCAGCAAAACACCCAGTAATATGCCTGTAATGGTGAATAATTTATTGTTCATTTTATTGATTGTCTGGTGAAGGCGGCAGCGCCTGCCCGGTAGTGTTTTTGGTGGTTGCTTTATCAATGGTTTTCAGCCCCGATATGGCGAATATTAACCCTGTGGTGGAGGTTAAATACAGTTCGCCAAACTGGCGAATCCAAATTAGTATCATAAAGCCAAATGCAATCCAAGCCAGTATCAGCAAAAAGCCACTGATGCGGTTGTAACTGCCCGTGCCGTTGGCCTCACTAAGCGCAGAACGGAAATAACTGAATAGTTTATTTAGTAGCTGCATGGTTAAAGGTTTTTATGGTTTTTTACCCCTGTTTTTCTTCCAGTCGATGATCAGGTGCCAAACCGTTGAAACGAATGTGGCTGCACCAGCCAGGATGGTCATTACCAGGGCAACATCGCTTAAAAACTGGTGGCCTATATAACCCAGCACAATGGTTGCGCCGGTGCCAATAAAGCTTTCTTTATAGTTGTTAACAATATTGCCCAGGCTTTCAAATAAATGATGATGGTTCACGCCTGTTATTTTTTTGTACGGGGAATTTGTTTTTTCAACAAGTCTATTTGCAGCTGCAGTTCTTTCACGGCATTCACCAGCGTGGTATAGATGGCATCTTTTTCAAGGCCCAGGTATTTGCTGTCCGGGCTTATTGGCCTAACAGCATCAGGCATAATATTCTTTACTTCCTGGGCAATAAAGCCAAACTGTTTAAGCCTGTTGGTACTATCCGTATTGTAAAAAAAACTCACCGGGTTTAACTGCAATATTTCCTTTAACCCATATTGCACAGGCTTTACCAAGTGCTTCAACCTTCGGTCGGATGGGTTAGTGTTGGTAAACGTACCAGCATTGCTGTAAACGGAGCCGGTGGATAGGCTGGATAATTTTACGTTATCAGATGGGTCAATAAAGAAAGGAGCACGTCCAGTAGACCCGTCATATATGAAGAAGTCATTCGTTCCATTTGCATTATAGTCAATTCCGAAGTTGAATTTTGTTGAACCATTTTTTTGCAAATAAATACCCGCCTGTTTGTTTGCAAAGTTGTTAACAAATACGCCTCCATAGGTTGAGCTGGTTGAATAACGTGCGATTGTGTCAACTAACGAGGGATAGGGAGTTGTTACATCAAGCCCAACAGAATGTGAACTCCAGGCGCGGTTAAGTGCAATACCCCGATCAGCCAAAAGTCTATCAGGGCCAATTCTTAATAAAGGCATATTGCTTAGCCCCCCTGTGTTGCCGCCTAAATTAACCCAATCGCTGTCATCAATAATCAAAGGTGTAACACCATGTATGCTGTCATAAATAAATAGGTTTTGGTGGCCATCTCGAGCCCAGTCATTACCAAGTTGAAACTGAAGAACTCCCTTTTTACGGTAAGCCAATGCTACTCCACCTGTGCCATCTGGTTTTGTAGCATTAAGATTGATAATCATGGTTGTTGAGGGCGAATTGATAGATGCGCCAACACCTGTAACTTGAGTGTCCGTAATTGTGATGGGCCTGTTGAAATTGTTGGGGGAACCTAAAGGGCTTGCATTTATTTTTACATTGTTTGCTGCGTAGGCGTTTTGAGAAAAATTTGCATTGTCAATGCCGGTACCCGCAAGAACGCGGTGGTAGTTTATTGTTGCGGAACTGCCAGTGTTGTTGTCGTATAAGTCATAAATGTTATTAAACCATTTTGTGGCATAGGAGGCAGGGAAATCTTCTATATCCAACTGGCTTATATTTACGTATGCGTTGCCAGAGAAAACAATCCCATATTTACACCATAAAGTATACATTTTATTAATTTGTATCGGATGATAAGAATTCAAAAATTCTATTCCATTATAACAGGTTGCTACAATTAAATTATCTGCCAGGAAGTGTTCCGACGCTTGAACACCAGAGTAAAAATTTTGAATAACTACCCTGTTTAAGTTACTTTCAACCCAATTATTAATGACAGGCATCTTAATTCCAATAGCACTGGAAGCCGGTTGTAAACTTTTGTTTTGTGCTGTTTCTGTCTCGACATGCAATGATTTCGCCTCAAACATTGTTAGTTTGCTAGCATCTATGCCTGTCATGGTAGGTACTGTATCTATGCCCAAAGAAGTTTTACTTCTTACATCTACATACAGATTTTCTATTAGCAATTCTGTAAAATTCTGATTGCCTGAAAATCCGGTAGTTCCCGCCGATCCAATCACTGATCCATTAGTGCTAACATTGGTGCTGTGCAATCGAACGGCCCTGGGGACTGTTTGAGTTGTTGAAAACTCGTCGGTAAACATAGTTGGTGAAACTTGGCCGATGAGTTTTATTGTTCCTATTTTTTTTGTATTATTGTAGGCTGTAACAGGAATATAGAGTTGACTTGCAGGATTAAAGCCGAAAGTGTCAGAATTGATAAGAGGCCCTTTTATCATATAGTCATTGCCTGTATAAGGGAAATATACAACACCATTAATGCTGCTATCTGATCCGATGCAAGCATTTATTGCACTCTGAATAGCTCGTGTATCATCGGTTATCCCATCTCCTTTTGCTCCGAAATTTAGGACATTAATTACGCTTATTCTGTTTTGCAATGTGTCATAAAGGTTACTCTGCGCCGTAATTGCGCCAGAAATGCTGCCAAAGGAAGAGACATGTTCTCCCCTATTCTTCACAAACTCATAAACAGCATATTGCGTTGGTATGCTGGTGGCGCTTTTTGCATGAAGGGCTGTATCGTTGTCAATAGCTGTTATGCTGTTGCCTGCTACTTTTAGGGTCTGTTTGGCATGTATAATATCTGCTTGATAGCTTGTTTGGGCCATACAAGTAATACTTGTGCATAAAAAGAACATTAGTAATGTGTACTTCATTTTTATCGTTTAAATATTTTGATAATAGTTTCAGGGGTAACTCCGTTAAAGTAAATGTTGCGTAAGGTGGGGGCATAATAATCTCCCGACAGTAATAACCAGCCGTTTATCATTTGTTCCTCATTGTATATCTCTGTGCCGCTTTCATTTTCACCCACGCTTATTGCCGGGTTTCCTGCATCAATAAATAATATTTTTTCAAGCAATGTTCCGGCAGGCAGGGTAAACAAAGTGGCGCCTGAGGGCAACCATTCATCATTTGTTGAACCTCCTGTAGTGGCCGCATTCAGTGGTTTCCAATTGGAGTTGTCCAGCAAAGCGGCTTCATCATTATCCGCTGTGTTGGTATTGGGCCTTGTTAACACCCATTGTTTGTTATTTGCGGCGTTGCTGTCGTTCTCCACATTTGCTACCATGCCCCAGCGCCGGTAATGAAGGGCTAAGCCATTGCGTTGGGTAAAATCAGCTGCAGAATGCCAGCCGCCGTTTATTTCGCTCTGGTCTGCCACGGGTGCTGGTATGCTGTCGTCTGCAATAGTTGCCTTGGCAAATAGTAGGGTGCCTGTTCTTGCTGCCATGTTATACTAACTCAAGGTTTAAGGTGCCGGTTAATAAAGTGTTGCTTATATACAGGTAACCCAGTTCGCTTTGGCCAAAAGCATTTATAAAAGGCTGGTTAATACGTGCTGTTGAAAACGCATTGGTGTAAAGGCCATTTAGTTTAAACTGTGGCGTGCCAAATGTGGCCGGTATGTAAATAACAAGGTATTGGTTATTGCAGGCAATGGTGCCGCTGTATTGATAGCTGGTGGCAAACTGTTGCACTTGCAGTGTGCGTATATCTTCATCGGTTATGGTAGTGGTGGGCGTGGTGCCAATACGCAGTTTTGTTTGCAGGCGGCAGGTGGCCGATGCAGTCGTTGTTTTACTGCCGCTGGCTACTGTAAGGGTAAAGGTGCTGTCTGCAAAAGCATCAGTGCTAACCTGTACACTTCCGCTTTGGGCGCTGCCAGTTGCGGTAACCGGGTTGCCTGCCACTGTAATGGCTGTAATAGCGCCATCCCCAGGCTGGGCTTGCCAGTTAAGGGTTATAGGCCCTGTGTCGCCTGCTTCGTGTGCCTGGGCACTAAGGGTAAGCAGTGCTGTGGGTGGATTGCTTAAATAGTCGGCCAGGTTATCAATGGCAGTGGCTACATCGTTGCGGGTAACACTGCCTGCTGTGGCTTTTTGCCTTATGTTGGTATCATTATAGCTTTTTATTTGAAACAGTGTCATGGGTTGCTTTTTTAGTATATAAAACTACCCGTATGTTGTTTGCAAAGGGGCCGTATGGTACCACCTAATGCTGCTTTACGGGACGGTAGGTTTCAGATGAAATAGGGTGAATGTGCTGCTTGTATACTTGGCATTAACCTGTTACCAGGCGGCCTGCCATGCCGTGCCGTCAAATACAAATAGTTTGTGCTGGGTGAGGTCGTATACGGTTAAACCTTCGTCAGGGGTGGTAATAGCGGTGCGTTGTGTGGTGGTCATCCTGGGTGGTAAAAACCCTTTTGATGTGCTATCTAACTGTAATACCGCATACGGGGAAATTGAGCCAGAGGAGCCTATCAAAGCAGATTGTGATGCTTGTAAAAGGCCATAAAAAAACATTCTGCCATCGGCATGCCGGTAGGCCCATCCGGGGGACCCTCCATCGCCCCCAATATTAACAAGGCCAAAATCGCTGCCGGTTTCAAGCTGGTAGGGCGTAATATGCAGGTTGGTATAAGGAAAGTAAAGATTGGGTGTTAATATGGTTGAGCTGCCGGTAATATTAACAGCGGTAATATCATTGTTCCCCATATCGAGGTTACGGGTGTTGGATGTATACTTTACCACATTTTCATTGTAGTTCCATGAATTAACCCCATTGCTAACAAAGTCAATTTGAAAAAAAGGACTGTGATTAACCGAAAGGCTGCTCAACCCATTAATATTGTCTCCGGCAGAGGCAGCGACTATTATGCCATAGCTGCCAATAAAGTTGCCATTTATATCGGCAACAGTAATTTGTTTCCCTGCGTTTACCGAGTTTGCCGGAGGCAGTGTGTACGTGTAAGTTACCGCATTGCCATCATAGTTTTTTAAAACAATATCATCAGCACTATCAATCAATACGTTTGCAGGGCCGTTTATTTTACGGTAATTGATAACTGGTGCCGATGACAGCATTGCCCAGTTAGCATTATTCATTAATGCTGCTGCATCATCATCAGCGGTATTGGCTGCAGGCCTGGTTAACACCCACTGTTTATTGTTTGTTGTGTCGCTGTCGTTTTCCACATTAACCACCATGCCCCAGCGGCGGTATTGCAGTGCTGTAGCATCTCTTGCAGCAGTATCGGCTACAGAGTGCCAGCCGCCATTTATTTCGGTTTGGTCGGCCACGGGGGCAGGTATACTGTCGTCTGCAATGGTGGCTTTGGCAAATAGTTGAGTGCCTGTACGTGCTGACATATTTTTGTGTTTGGTTAAGGTGGTAGCCCGCACCTGTTTTGGTATACTTGCTGTGGCGTAAAACTACCCTAATGGTGCTTGTAAAGGGCTGAATGGGCCAACCTCTATAGGGTTTTAAAATGTAGGGTAAACGTTCTTATATGGTGGCATAACGTATGCCGTTAAGCTGGTTTTGTTGCTGCAGGCTTTGGTTAACTACCAGGGTATCATCATATAGGTACACCTGGCCTGGTGTGGGGGCTGCATCAATACCGGCAATGTTGTTATCCTGCAATAGTTTATACAACTGGTCAAGCGTGCCATAGCAGTTAATGCACACATCGTAAATCGATTGCCCGCTTACCGCGGTAAAGGTTTGCTGTGCCATGGTTTAGTTTTTTGTGGCGTTGGGTATAATAACAAGGTTGCCTTGTGCATCAAAGTACACCTGAGGGTTGCTTACCTCGTAGCCATCAGACTGAAGGTTTATTTTTACAGCGCGCGCTATTACCTGCTCCTGCCCGGTGGAGCCCAGGTACTGCAAGGCACCTACGCCATCGGCATAGTTCTCTTTCCACCAGCCTGCAAAACTGTTTATGGTGTCCTGCACATGCTGTTCATCGCTTGCGCCAGTGGCAAAATCGCCCGTACTGTCGGTTACAAGGTCGTTGTCTTTTAGTAAAAGGTCGCTGTTGGCCATTAGAGTAAGGGTTTAATGTTCAAAGGCGCTGTGTTCTGATGGTTCGGGGTGCTGATGTTCAAAAGTTCGCAGGCTCCGGGTTATGCAGGCGTATAGTTCACAAGTTCTTTGTTTTATGTTCTTTGTGCAGGCATTTTACTTACGCTTCGTACTTAGCCTGGCTTTTCTTTTTTTTATCCCAACAGAAGTAAATACTTCATCGTTCCTTGCGTCGCACACTTGTGCTGCATAACTTGTGTCAGCTTTGTTAAACCGGGTGTAAAACTACATTGCAGCTATAAAAGCCCGTACATCCGGGCCCACCTTCTTTAAAGGGCGGGCAAAATATCTTTATTATGTGTTGTATATGCATTAAAGGGATAATTATCGCGTAAAGCATTAATGAAAGAAAAAATTTTATTAACAGCAGGCACGCGTAATTTAAATACTTTTAAATATTATTATCTTTAAAGAAAATTATCCTAAATGCCTGCCCTTAAACACTTTATATTTTTACCATTGCTTTTTTGTTGCGTAAACGTTTTTGCACAGGAGTTTACCACTATTGAGGGTGAAGCTGAAAAGACAAATAACAGCAACTTTCAATACATTGGAATGCAAACGGTTAAGCTTAAATATGATGAATTTAAAGACTGCGACTTTTTTCCCGACGGCCCAAATGGCAAATCGGTGCATATAAGGCTCATCAATCACGAAACAAAGTACCGGGATAATGGCAATTATTGGGATGTGTACATAAGCGACAATTATTTTGACGCAGGCTATGGCCAGTATAAATTTAAAATTTGTACTGCACACGGCTACGAGGCTTTTGAGGTGGAAGATACAAAACTGCACATTACTTATGCCGTTAAGTTGGCCAAGCGTTATTTGGTTGAGCGTATACCCGTTTATAGAGATACCATACCGCTGAATATTAGTAATGCCATGCCAAAAATAATCTATGGCCAGCCCCCACAGCCATTATATAAAAAATATCGCCCGCTGCTTTTTTGGCTGGTGTACCCTTTACTTAGGCGGGCGGGAAACAGGTAGCAGTTTTAACCAATGAATGTACACAACCTTGCTTGCCTGGTATAAACAATTCAACAGTTTTTTTAACGCAATATGCGCACCAATTAAACCTGTATAACAGCAGGGAGTTATTGATAGTTGGTTTATTTAAATCGCACTAAAATTGCTGGCAGCATTAATTTTAGTACTCGTACACGGGCTTCTATATTATTTACAATGGCTTACTTTAATAATTGCTGCATAACTGTTAAACTAAATTACGCAGGCTTATATAAGGGGCTGCTATTTCTATAAAAACTTAAAGTAAATGTTCATAAAAAAAACCACCATACAATATGGCGGTTTTTTATGAACAATAATACTCACTGTTTGTTTTTGTAACCCTTGCAAATGCTGTAACACCACCCGCTTATTAGGGCAGGGGTGCCGTTACGGGTTATTCCGTACGCAACGATTTTACAGGATTGGCCGTTGCTGCCTTCATTGCCTGCAACCCCACCGTAAGCAACGCTATGGCAATAGCGGCCCCGCCTGCTGCTGCAAACATCCACCCGTTAAGCGCTGTGCGGTAGGCAAAGCCCTGCAGCCAGCTATGCATAAAATACCAGGCCAGCGGACTGGCAATAAGCATGGCCAGGGTTATCAGCAGCACGGTTTCTTTACAAAGCAGCGCTACAATGCCCGGCACGGTGGCGCCCAATACTTTTCGTATGCCAATCTCTCTTGCCCTTCTTCCTGTAGAAAAAATGGCCAGGCCCAGCAGGCCTAAACAGGAAATAAAAACGGTAATGCCCATTGCCACGTTGGTTAACCGTTCGGTCCTAAGGTCGTCCGCATACATATTGGCAATGCTTTCGTCTAAAAACGAATAGCCAAAAGGCTTTCCGGGAAAGATGGCCTTCCAGTCCTCCTCCATATTGCTTATAAGGGCCTTCAGCTCGCCTGCCGCCATGCCTTTTGAAGCAATTTTTACCGCAATGGTCCGCTCTTTCCTGGCATCGTGCTGTATAACCACCGGCCAGGTGGGCTGCCTGAAAGAACTCTCATAAAAATCAGCCACCACACCAGCTACAGGGCAGTCGTCCCCGGGGCCAACTTCTACCTCGCGGCCAATGGCTTTGCTAACATCGGCAAAGCCCAGTGCATGGGCGCAGGCCTCGCTAATCACCAGTTCCCGGCTGCTGTCGCCCGGCAGCAAATTTCGCCCGGCCACCAGCTTCATGCCATAAAAGGGCAGGTAATTTGCATCGCCATAATGCAGCGATATATCAATAGGTTGCCCGTTGCTGCCCTTTAAACCGCCCCCGCCAAAGCCCGAATGCTTCTGGTCCATCGGCGGTTTGGCTTCTCTTATCACCTGCTGTACGCCAGCCAGTTGCCTTATCTTGTTCATCAGTACAACCGTTTTACCCGTTTCGTCGGCGGGCTGCTGCCGGGGCCTGCTCTTATCCGACCCAAAAGTTGAATTGGCCAGGGTAAGGTTTTGCGGGCCGCCCAGCGTAATAATGGCATCGGTTTTAAAACCCAGGTCGGCATGCAGCACGTACCGCAATTGTGCGCCAATAACAACGGAGGCTATTATAAACAGCAGCGATATGGTAAACTGAAAAACAATTAGCCCCCTGCGCAAGGCCCCCTTGCCGCTGCCCGGTGCCGCAGTAATGCCTTTAAGGGTAACCGTGGGCTGGTAGCTGCCCAGTACCCTGGCGGGGTAAAAACCTGCAAGCAGGGTGGTAACGGCAATTACCAGCAATAGAAATAAAAGCGTAGCCCCATCTGGCTGCAACCTAACGCCCGCTGGTATTACATCGGCAAACAGGCGTAACACCGGCGTTGCCATAAACGTTGCAAGGCCTACTGCTGCTGTGGTTAACACCAGTGTTTCGGTAAAAAACTGCACGGCAATACCCTGCTTGCTGCCACCCAGCACTTTTCGTACGCCAATTTCTCTCGCTCTGCGCATGGATTGTGCCGTGGACAAATTGACAAAATTTACGATGGCAAGCAGCAGGATGAAGCCCGCCACGGCCATAAGCGTATACAAAACAGGCAGGCTGGCTTTTTGGCCTGTGCCGCCATACTCTGCGTGAAAATGGCTGCCCTGCAGCGGTTGCAAGCTGCCTGCAAACGCAGGTTTAGGGCCAAAATGCCGTTTGGCAAAAGCGGTAAATTGCGCATTTACCTGCGCGGGCTTTGCGCCTTTTGCCAGCTTGGTTATAACGTGGCTTGAGCGGTCAAGCTTATCCCAACTGTTCAGCGTTATTTCATCCTTTAAAAAGCTAACGGGGATGGTTGCATAGGATAGCCACTGGCTGAAATTAAAATCGCTGTTGCCCGCCCAGTTGGCCACCACACCGGTTACTGTAGCCACCAGCGAATCCCGGTAATAAATGGTGCGGCCAATCACCTTATCGGGCGCCAGGTTGCCAAAGTATTGCCTGGCCTTATCTGCGGTAAGCACCACTGTGTTGGGCATGGCGAGCGAAGTGGCGGCATTGCCGCTTAGCCACTGGTAACGAAAGATGTTGAAGTATTGAGGCTCTGCAATGGCAATGCTGCCTGCATCATCAAAGCGCTTTGGTTTTTCGCCGGGGCCGCCGGGGATGGTTACGCTGGCCTGGCAGGTTTGATAAGCCGCAACGGTTTCAAAGCCAGTCATCTCCCGGCGCATGGCCTCGGGCATAGGGCCGGGTACGCAATTCCAGTGGCCGCCATACATCACAGCATCCACGCAATAAATGCGGTTACCGTCCGGGTGAAAGTTGTCGTAACTTAACTCGTGCCGGGTAATAAGGTAAATGGCCAGGCAGGCACAAATACCCAACGATAAACCCAGCATGTTTACGAGGCTGTATATTTTATTGCGGATGAGGCTGCGCCAGGCCACCAGCCAATAGTTTTTAAACATAAAAAGTCAATTTTGGGTGTGCGGTATAAGTGAATGAGCAAATAAAATGCCGGATAAATATCTGATTGATAAGCAATTGGTTATGGCATTGGTGCAGGCCTGGCTGTACGGTTACGATACATGAGGTGTTTGAAAGCGGGCAGGAAGGTGGAAGGTGTAGGGTATAAGGCCTAAGGTGTTGCAGGTTACTGGTTACTGGGTGGAAGGCGTAAGGTGTAGGGTGTCGTCCTGAAATAGCTTTACACTTTGGTTAGATAATCCTTGTTTTGCTTTACAAGACACACACTATCCTGCACCCTGGCCATCTCTCACCTACACTGTATAGGATTGGCAGGATTTATTTAAAAACCTGTATAGTTATTTCAGGACGATACTCCCTTAAAAGAGCAAGCCCCTTGGCCCGGTAAATTGCATCGAACTCCAAAATCAGCAAAAAATCCTCATCTTGCATATTATCCCGCATCCTGGTCATCTCTCACCTGCACTGTATAGGATTAGCAGGATTTATTTAAAAACCTGTATAGTT
>CAZRDD010000052.1:10548-16639 GCA_964598675.1 uncultured Parafilimonas sp. | reverse complement strand
ATTAAGTAACATTTGGAAGGTGTAAATGTAACTGAAGGATAGGGGTTGAAGCACTGTTTACAATAAGATAATGGGGCGGGGGGGCAATAAAATAAAGCAGGTGGGCCAGTGGCCCACCTGCTTTATTTTATTGCCCTTTTACCGCTATGGGTATAAATTTAACGGAAACAATTTTTTTAAAGCCCCGCCACACCTTACTCCGCCAACGGTTTTACCATAATATTTTTAAAGTACACTTTGCTTTTGGGGTCGTGGCCTTGTAAGGCAAAAGTGCCGTTGGATATTACACGCAGGGCATCGCCGCCTTCGCGTTTTATGCCATCGGGCTCGGTATAGTCAACCACCACTTTGTCGTTAATTTTTATTACCACGTGCTTGCCGGTAACGGTGAAAGATTCGGTAAACCATTCATCATCTTTTACATACACTTCCTTTACATCCTGTATGCCGTACAGGCTGCCGGTTCTGCGCCAGTCGGTATGAGAGTTGTTTACCTGCACCTCGTACCCTTTGGCGGGCCAGCTGCTTTGCTGGTAGGCGGTATGAAAGTAGATGCCGGAGTTGGAGCCGGGCTTGGTTAATACATCGGCTTTAAAGGAGAAGTTTTTAAAGTTGTGGGCATTTACATCGCCATCGTAAAACAAATGTGCTGTTGGGCCGTGTGCCACAATGCAGCCGTCTTCCACGCTGAAGGTGGCTGCGTTATCGCCCACCTTCCAGCCGTTAAGGGTTTTGCCATCAAACAGCGATACCCATCCATCCTGTTTGTGCTTTATAAAAGCTGCCGATAAAATGGCCAACAATAATAAGGCACCGGCGGGGATAATTTTTTTCATATAAGCTGTTTGAGGTTTGATGGATGAAACTACTGAATTTTACTACAACAGCAGCCTGAATTTTCGGCATCAAAAAAAATACCGGTAAATGCCATTGCTTTGTGTTTATTTGTTTGCAAACAACAATACATACGGTTATGATAGATAAGCTTGCCTGGCTTGAATTACAAAACGGGGTCATACTAAGCACCCGCAGTAAAAGTAAGGAGGTATATTACCTGCCCGGTGGTAAAAGAGAGGCTGGTGAAGATGATGCCGCAGCCCTTATGCGCGAAATTAAAGAGGAGCTTACTGTGGAAATTGTACCCGCCACCATGCAGCTTATGGGGGTGTTTACGGCACAGGCCCACGGGCATGCAAGTGGCGTGATGGTGCAAATGACGTGCTATACAGCCAGCTATACCGGCCAGTTGCAGGCCGCTGCCGAAATTGAAGAATTTGTATGGCTTACCTACGCCAACAGGCACCAGGTATCGGACGTTGATAAAATAATTTTTGACTGGTTATGGCAACAAGGTTTGCTTAAGTAAGGTGGTAAAATGCAAACGGCGCTGGTTATTACCGGCGCCGTTTACGTATAAAACAGGTGTGTGCTGGCTATGCAAACCCAACCCTTTTAAGGTCAATATGGCTGGGTGGTGTAACTACCAGGGGTATCCACTCAATCTGGGTATCGCTGGTATCAAGCCCAAAGGCTTTTTTATCGCTTTGTGCCAGCTTTTTAATATTAAAGTAAGCGTTTAATATAAAGCCTTCTTTCAGCGAAAACTCGTTCTCCACCGAAAGAAAACGTTCAATAATAATATACCTTATATCGGCAGCCAGTTTGTAGCGCTGCATCGCCTCGTACTTGCTTTCTTTAAGGTGCAGTTCGTGGTGTTTAAGCATATCATCTAAAATTATTTTGAAGAACAGGTTAATACGGGTTTGTATTCTGAAACCTATTTTAAAATCAACCCTTATTACTTTGTCTTCTTCCAGCTGGTGTATGGAGTATTCCATCGTGTACGGTTCATCCGTTCTGTCAATATGTACAAACCAGTACACATCGGCACGTTTGGGCTGCCTGCCAAAAATGGAATTGATTACCTTCTGCTCCACGCTTTTCTCGTTATTGGCTTTGGTTAAAAACACCAGGTGGGTGGCTGCCTTGGGTACTGTTTCGTCCTTGCTCAGTTCGGTAATAGCAGGTATCTGTTCGGTAAGGCTTACAAAGTTCAGGAAGCGGTTGGTTATTTTTCTTGCTTTAAACCATATAAGCATGGTAAATATGATGCCTACCTCAAAAATAAGGAACATCCACCGTTGCAGTATTTTACCTGCATTGGCAATAAAGAAGGAGCTTTCTACCGTTACAAATACTACCAGGATAAGTACAATTAATACGCCTGCCCATTTTTTTACAAACTTCATGTAGTAAAACATCAGCGTGGTGGTCATAAGCATGGCAATGGTAATGGAAAAACCATAGGCCGCCTGCATACTGGTTGAGTCGCGGAAGTACAGCATTACCGCCATACAGCCTACCCAAAGTATTACGTTGATGCTGGGTATGTATATCTGCCCCTTTATGTTGCTGGGGAACTTAATGGTTATTTTGGGCCAGAAGTTAAGGCTTACCGCCTCGCTGATAAGCGTAAACGAGCCGCTGATTAATGCCTGGCTGGCAATAATGGTGGCTAAGGTGGCTATAATAATACCTGGCAGTAAAAACCAGTGCGGTATCATTTCGTAAAAAGGGTTCAGCAATGTTTTGGTGGGGGCATCAAACAGGGTTTTCATGCCGCTGTTGAGCAGCCACGCCCCCTGGCCAAAATAGCTTGCCAGCAAGGCTACTTTTACAAACAGCCAGCTAACCTGTATGTTTTTGCGGCCGCAATGCCCAAGGTCGGAGTAAAGGGCCTCGGCACCTGTGGTACAAAGAAACACCGCACCCAGCAGCCAGAAACCTTTTTTGTAGTGCATTAAAAGGTCGTAAGCGTAGTAGGGGTTAAATGCTTTTAGTATAACGGGGTACTGGGCAACCTCGTGTACGCCAAGTACCATAATCATGGTAAACCATATAAACATAATGGGCCCAAAGGAGCTGCCCACCACTTTGGTGCCAAACCGTTGAAAGAAGAACAGTAAAGAAAGTATAGCTATTACAATACCTACGGTGAGGTTATTGCCCGGAACAATAATTTTTTCGAGCCCCTTAACGCCGTTGAGGCCCTCAATGGCCGACGCAACGGAAATGGGCGGTGTAATAATACCATCGGCCAGCAGGGT
The DNA here is from genome assembly GCA_964598675.1 of uncultured Parafilimonas sp. GTDB lineage: Bacteria > Bacteroidota > Bacteroidia > Chitinophagales > Chitinophagaceae > JABDFW01. The sequence continues at coordinate 13,532 of CAZRDD010000052.1, read as the reverse complement.
GCCCGCACCTAATATTGCCGGAAAATACAGCCAGTGCCTGTAGCGGCGTACCAGTGCAAACAGCGAGAAGATGCCCCCTTCGCCCTTGTTATCGGCCTGCAGGGTAAGCAGTATGTACTTAAAGGTTGTTTGCAGGGTGAGGGTCCAGAAAACGCAAGAAATGCCCCCATAAACAAGCTGATCGTCAACGGGGCGGTCGCCCACGATGGCCTGAAATACATACAGTGGTGATGTACCAATGTCGCCGAAGATAATACCCAGGGTAATAAGGATGCCGGCTGCCGAGATTTTCTTTAGATGCGTGCTCATTTTTGTTAATAGTTGAGTAAAAGGTTCTCCATTCCGGTTAAATTTCTTTAACCGGTTAGTGGCAAGCATCGTTTTAATTGTGTGTGTGTGGAGTGTGTGAAGTCAAAAAAAACTATCAAAAAATGAATATCCTGAACAATTTTTACGCGGGATTTGTACAGGACGTTGTATTACATTGGTTTTAGTTGGCAACAAAACTAAAGCTCTAAACAATTGCTGCCACTTTTTTTTTAGTAACTAACGTTTGTTATACATAACATTAGCTGTTATTTAAGCTGTTTTTAAGCAGTATATAAGGCTGTAGTGGCAACAAACAAATTTTATAACATAAAAAAAGGCAGGGGCAGTTAATTACAATTACTATTTGCTGGCGCAGGGGCAGGCAGGGTTACCCGTGTACTGCCATAGCAGGTTACTATGTTTGCCTGTTGGTTATTGGGGCTTGCCTGCGGCAAGCCCCAATAACATTACTGCACTTTTTCGGCCTTAATCAACCTTGCCGAATGGGCAGGCAACGGTGGCAGGTGGTAGGTTTTATCAAACACGCCCAGGGCCTCGCCCGTCCATACATCCACCAGGCGGTACTTGCCGGGGGGTAACACAATGCTTCGTTCTGCAGGGGTATCGGCCCTGTTAAAAACGGAGTAAACGCTGTATGTTTTTAGTGCAGTAACGCCGGTTTCAAATGTTTCATCAGCAAACCGTGCGGCAATACCCGCAGGTGGCAGCATTTTTTTTTAGCAAGGCCAGTTTTTCGGGGGTCATTTTGGTAAGGTCATCTCCGCTCAGCAGCATGCCGCCGGTAGCGTATACACTGGTAGCATGAAAAATAAACTCGTTTTCAGGCACAGGGTGTTGTACATCATCGTTTAGTAATACCAGGCAATCGGGGTCGTTCCACCAAAGCCGCCCGTTTTGCCAGCTTCGTAACAGGTTTTCTTTGCCAATGGCGGTAAACGATTGCCAGTTACGCGAAATATCCATCGAGCTGCGGGAGCCGTGTATCAACCCCAGCGATGCCCATATAGGGTGGTTACACCCCAGTAAAAAAGCATCGCCTGCCCCTTTACGTATGGCTTCCATGCCACGGCGGTAGGCTTCAATACGGGTGGCTTTTTTATCGTAATGCACACCGCCGTGCATAGCGCCCCAGTAATTGGCATCCAGTTTAAAATAAGTGCAGCCCCATTTTGTGCGCATGGTTTTAAACAGGTTGGTAAGGTATTGCTGTACGGCCGGGTGGGTACCATCCAGTACATACCAGGGGCCAAGCCGCCAGCCGCCAAAACCAATTTTATTGCTGGGCAGCGGCTGGCCTTTTTCATCCTGCACAAACCAGTCCGGGTGGTCGTGAAACAGTTGCGATTGTGGGCTGGCAATAAACGGGGCCACCCAAATAGCCGGTTGTAAACCCTGTTTGGTTATTTGTTTCAGCACATTTTCTGTGCCGCCGTTAAAGGCTTTGCCCGTTTGCAGCCAGTCGCCCATCCAGGGCTGGTAGCCATCATCAACCTGTATATATTTCAGCGCGGGCAGGTGGGTATTAATCCAGGCTGTATTGTCCTCAATGTTTTTGGCGGTAACCTCCGGCCCAAAGCAGTACCAGGAGCACCAGCCTGCCGGTACCGGGCTGTGCGGAAGCCTGGGGTGGTGTACGGCAATGGCAGCCGTAAGCTGGTCGTACAAAAGCTCCCTGCCGGGTGCGGCGGTGGCGATGAAGTCCTCTAAATTCCAGCTTGCGCCGGGGGGCAGCACAAGGTTTTCGCAATCCATTGAAATACGCAGCCTGCTGCCGTTAAACGAAAAACGGGAAATGAATTTGTTGCACGATGTGGTGGCAAGCAATACGCGGTCGTTAGGGGTTAGTTGCAGGGTAAGCATGCCGTATACGGTGCGCAGGCTGTCCGGCTCGGGCAGTTTGTAATGGTTGCGGTCGGTATAATCGCCCCAGTCTTCGGGCTGGCTTAGGGTGCCGCCCGTTTGCGACAGCATTTGAAAGCCCTCGCCATACACCGGGGTGGTGCCGGGCAAGCCATGCAGCATATCAAACACCACTACCTCGCTTATGGCCAGCGGGCTGGAAGAAATGTTTTTGATGGATAAAGCGCATAGGTTTTTGTGCCAGGTACGGCTTACTGCTACCGATGCCGCCGGTGCCTGTTGCCCGTTTGATAAAACCACTTTGAAAGGAGCCTGGCGCAATGCCTGTAAAAAGGTGCCTGAAGTGTTTTGTGCCGTTGAGCAGAGTGATAAGGCCAGGCTCAAAAAGAGCATGAAAGAAGTTTTAGCCATCGTTAGTTTATTGTGTAGCACAATTTAAACCTTAACCCTTATTGCTGGCAAGCCCTTAGGCTTAAATACTATTTATTTGACAAACTTGGTTAAGATTGAGGCTGTTGTGCTGCTGTAAAACTGGTGCCACCTGCTTGTACATACGGCGGGTAAAAATTGGGCATGCTAAAGGTACGATGCAGTACCTAAAACAAAAAGCCCGTAAACATAATGTTTACAGGCTTTTCGCCATACCGCCGGGCTTGCTGCTTCATTGCCGCTTCAACACGCCTTATTACAGCCACTCTTTGTCATCATTCAATCATCCCGGCGGTTGCAACAGGCTCTTACTCACTATAAACACCGGCTGACCCTCTCCATTCCTTTCTACACTTTTCTATGGC
>CAZRDD010000052.1:0-10448 GCA_964598675.1 uncultured Parafilimonas sp. | reverse complement strand
TCAATCACCCCGGCAGTTGCAACAGGCCCTCACTCACTATAAACACCGGCTGACCCTCTCCATTCCTTTCTACACTTTTCTATGGCCAGCCGGTTGGTTTATCATCTCCTCTCTTCTTCACCTCCAATCAATCACCCCGGCAGTTGCAACAGGCCCTCACTCACTATAAACACCGGCTGACCACGCACCTATTCAATCCCTCAATTCTTCCTGGCCAACCGGTTTGTTTATCAATCATCTTACACACTGCCTGCTGCAAAGCAGGGGAATAATATTAATGCTGCACCGGTGCGGTGGTTGCTGGCTGCTCTGCCTTTTTAGGAAACCATTGTCTAAATTTTTCGCCAACCCTGTCTACACAGTAATACACCATAGGCACTACAAAAACGGTAAGGCAAAGGCTGCTGCTGAGGCCGCCGATAATTACCCAGGCAAGGCCGTTTTTCCATTCGCTGCCCGCCGCTGTTGAAGTGGCAATGGGCAACATGCCTATTATCATAGCCAAAGTGGTCATTAAAATGGGGCGTAACCTTTCTCTGCCTGCTTCAATAAGGGCCTGCCAGGTAGTATCGCCATGCTCCTTGCGGTGGTTGGCAAAGTCTACAATCAATATGGCGTTTTTGGCTACCAGGCCCAGCAGCATAATCATACCCAGTATGGTAAAAATGCTCATGGCCGATTTTGTGAGTGCCAGTGCAAGAAACACCCCGGTAAAAGCTACCGGTATTGAAAAAAGCACCACAAACGGGTAAATAAAATTGTTGTACAGCGCCACCATTACCAGGTACATAAGCAGTATGGCGGCTACAATAGCCATACCCATTGCACCAAAGCTGTCGCCCTGGCGTTCGGTGTCGCCGCTCCAGCGCAAGTCAACACCAGCAGGCAAAGGCTTTTCCAGCAACGATTTTTTTATTTCATCGGCCACCACACCAGCGGTAATGCCCAGTACATTGCTTTTTACGGTTACCGAGGTGCGGCGGTCTTTACGCTCCAGTACACTTGGGCCGCTGCCCTGCACCACATCAGCAAACTGCGATAGTTTTATCAGCTTGCCACTGTTGTTAACAAAGGCAATGTTTTTAACATCTTCCACGCTGTGTTTATCAAAATCATCGTACTTAACCTTTATATCGTACTCGTTGGTTCCCACCCTGTATTTGGCATCATCGTTGCCCGCATAAGCATTTTGTAAAACGGCACCCACCATATTTATGTTAAGCCCAAGCTGCCCCAGCTTTTCGCGGTTTATGTTTACTTCCACCTCGGGGTTGCCGTCTTCAACACTAAGTGTTACGTTAATGGCGCCGGGTATGTTTTTTATGCGTTGTTTAAGCTGGTTGGCTGCCTGCATAAGCAAGGGGGTATTTTCGCTGTTCAGTACAATTTGTATTGGCTCGCCGCTGTTAATCATGTTAACCATAGTAGGGCTTACTTTTACGCCTGCAAAATGCTGTGCAATGTCCTGGCTTTTTTGCAGCATCAGCTTTTCGGTAGGCAGGGTGCGCTGTTTTTTATCAACAAGCGTAACGGTAAGCTCCGACTTGTAATCCGAGCCTACACCAGCCACCAGCGAGGAGGTGGATGAACCCGCCACATTGCTGAAGATGGTGGTAACATCGGGCTGCTGCCGCAGGTAATCCTCAATTTGGGCAGTGCGCAGGTTGTTTTGTTTTACGGTAGTGGTTTTATCGTACTCCAGCGCCAGCCTGAACTGGCCTTTATCGCTCTGGCTTACAAACTCGCTGCCTATAACGCCCAGTTTTAAAATTTGGGCGGTCAGCACAAACAGTAACAGCACAAGGCCGGTCATAATAAGTTTGTGGCTCAATACCCATTTAAGGGCATTGGTGTACCAGTTGGTTAAACCGGTTACCAGTTTTTCAAAAACAATCAGCGGTTTATCGGTTATTTTTCTGGGGTTTAATATGCTTAGTTTGCCAAAGCGCGAAGCCAGCCAGGGGGTGAGTGTATAACATACAAACAGGCTTAACAGGGTTGCCACTACAATGGTGGAGGAGTAAGCACGCAGTATGGAGCCTATGCTGTTTTGTATAAGGCACAGGGGGCCAAAAACCACTACATCCACCATGGTGATGGCGATGGCTGAAAAGCCAATTTCCTTACGGCCATCCAAAGCGGCAGTTACCTTATCCTTGCCCATAGCCAGGTGGCGGTGAATATTTTCAAGCACCACTATACTGTCATCCACCAATATGCCTATTACCAGCGACAGGCCGAGCAGCGTCATTAAGTTTAGCGAGTAGCCAAACAGGTACATGGCAATGAAGGTGGAGATAAGCGAGGTGGGGATGGCTACCAGCACTATCAGCGAGTCGCGGATGCTGTGCAGAAACAGCAGCATAATAATGGCCACCAGTACAACGGCCAGCATAAGGTCTTCCACAACGCCATTGGCTGCATCCAGCGTATAATCGGCAGTATCATCGGCTATTACAAATTTCACCCCGTTGGCTGCATATTCCTTTTCAATGGCCGCAATCCTTTTCTTTACTTCTTTACTTATGGCTACAGCATTGGCATCGCCCTGCTTTTTAATCATCAGGCCAATACCGTTTTGACCGTTGTAGCGGAACACGGTGCTTACTTCCTTGGTAACATCGGCCACGCTGGCAACATCGCTTAACCGTATGGGGCTGCCTGCCATGGGTAAACTAACCACCAGCTTGTTAAGCTCATCCACACTGCTGTATTTGCCGGAGAGGCGCACGGTCATCTGCCCAAGGCTTTCAGACTTTACCTTGCCCGCCGGAAACTCCTGGTTGCCATTGGCAATGGCTGTGGTAACATTTAAAATAGAAAGGCCGTAGTAATCCAGCTTATCCTTATTAATGTTTACCTGTATTTCTCTTTCCTGGCCGCCAATAAGGGTAATTTCGCCCACACCGGGTATTTGCTGAAACTGCGGGTTTACCTGGTTTTTAATAATATCGTAAAAGGCTGCATTTTCTAAGGTTGAGGTGGCCATCAGTTGCATAATGGGCGCATCGCTGGGCGTAACTTTTGATATGGAGGGCGATTTAACATCGGTGGGAAAATCGCCCATGATGTTGTTTATTTTACGCTGAACATCCTGTTGTTTTTGGTTAATATCGCTGCCTGCATTAAACTCCGCAGTAATTATGGAAGTACCTTCCAGCGATTGCGAAGTGATTGTTTTAATGGCATCAACTGAGCTTAGCTGGTCTTCAATTTTTTTGGTTACGGTTTGCTCAACGTTGGATGGCGCTGCGCCGGGGTACCTGGTGGTTACCACCAGCATGGGGTTGCTAATATCGGGCAACAGCTCGTAGCTTAACTGTTTATAGCAAAACAGGCCGCCCCCGATTAATATGGTAAAGATTACTATGATGAGCGATGGCCTTTTTACCGCTATGTCTGTAAGTGTCATAATATTAAGTTTTAGTATTGGGCGGATGCCAGTTATTTAATGATGACTTTAGTGCCGTTTGTAAGGTTAACCAGCCCGCCGGTGGCGATTACTTCGCCTGCCTGAAGGCCTTTTACCACCTCAATACTGGTGGCATTGCCTGCGCCGGTTTGTATATCCCTAATATTAACGGCGCCGTTTTCAACAACATACACTTGCGGTTTTTGTGCAGAGCCTATTAATGCCGAGCGTGGTATGGTTAAGGCATTTGCGCCCGGCTGGCTGCCCAGGGTAATGTTGCCGTACATGCCTGCTTTAAGCTGGTTTTGGCTGTTGTTGGGCACCAGTATTTTTATGGTGTAGTTGTGCGATGCATCTGCTTTGCTGGCTACCAGGTTAACCGTGCCTTTAAAATTAACGCCGGGGTAAACATCGGTGGTTACCTGCATGGACATGCCGGTTTTAAACTGTGTTACATATTTTTCGGGTACGCTTACCTCCAGCTTAACCTCGCTAATATCCGTCAGGGTGGCCAGGGGGTTGCCCGGCGAAACCACGGCGCCCAGGTCAAAATTGCGGGCGGTAATAATGCCGCCAAAAGGGGCTGCTATGGTGTACTGGCTTATTTGTTTTTTTAATTGCTCAATCTGCGCCTGGGTGGTAAGTATTTGTGTGCGTGCATTATCCATTTGCAGCTGGGTTACACCGTTGGGGGCCTGCTCGTACCTTTTAAGGGTGCTGGTGGCATTATCGTAATTGGCTGTGGCGGAGTGTAACTGGGCCTGCAACACACCATCATCCAGTTTGGCTACCAGGTTGCCTGCGGCAACATAGCTGCCTTCCTGCACGCCTACTGTTATTACTTTGCCGCTTGTTTCGGAAGCCACTGATACCTCCCGGTTGGGTGCAAAGGCCCCTAAAAACTGGGTGGCTTCGCTAAAAGGCCCTTCTGTAAGGGTATCGGCCTGTATGGTGGCAGCAAGGCTAAAATCGGGGTGGTACACCTTTGCTTCCACTTCTTTTTTATTATTAACCAGTTTAAAGGCTGCCAGTGCAATTACACCTGCTGCTACTGCCAGGATGACTATGTTTTTTATTACTTTTTTCATGGTATTGTTTGTTTGTTGTTTGTGTAAGTATGTTAGTTTATAAGTGTGCCTTTGGCTTTTTTAAGGTTAAGGTTGGCCTGTTTAATATTAATTAGGGCGTTTATATAGTTGTTTTGGGCGGTTTGCAGTTCTGATTGCGCATTAATGGCATCGGTTAGTTTAACCAGGCCACCTTTGTATTGGGTGTTAATATCGTTAAGCACTTTTTGCGCCAGCACCAGGTTGCGTTTTTGGTTTTGCAGGGTTATGTAGTTGCTTTTAAGGTCGGCATAAGCATCGGCAACATCCCGGCTGTTTTGCTGCAGGGTTTGCTGCGCCTGCACATCGTATTGTTTTATTTCGGCTTCTTTTTGTTTTACCTGGTACTTTTTACTAAAGCCATCAAACAGCGGCACATTTAGCTTAAGGCTAAAGTAGGAGGAGGGGTACCATTTGCCGGTGAGGTTTTTAAAGGGGTTTACCTCATCGTTGTAGCCCGATACGCCGTAGTTGGCACCCAACGCAAGTGTTGGCAGGTAGCCCGCTTTTATATTAAGGCGCTGCAGGCCGGCCACCCGTTTATTCTCCAATACCTGCATGTAATTGGTTTTTTGGGTGGGGTTAAAATCAGCAGCGGCAAGGCTGCCAGCGGCCTCGGTTTCGTTATACTCATCCTGCACTACAGCTATATTGCTTTCCAGCGGAATATTCATCAGCACTTTAAGCATGTTATACTGCTTCTCCAGGCTGTTAAGGTTGCTTTGCAGGGTGGCCTGGGTATTATCGTGGGTAACGGTAAGCCTGTCAACATCGGTTTGTGTGGCAAGGCCAGCCTTAAACTGGTCGGCAGTTACCTGTAAAAGCGATTGGTTTATGGCCAGGTTGCTTTGGGTAAGCTCCATTTGCTTTAGTACCGATTGTATGTTGTAGTAGGTAGCAGATACATTGTACACAAGGTCCTCCTTGCTGCTTTGTATTTGTAACTGGTTAAGGTTAACCGCTACTTTGGCTGCTTTAAGGGCTATAAGGCTGGAGGCGTTAAAAAGCGTTTGGTTTAGCTGTAAGGCCACCGACTTGCTTTGTGGGGAGCTAAGAGAAGCTGCCTGGTATTGCCCTGCCGGGCCACCAAAAAAGGAAGTAGGTATTAGCTGCTGCGGCACTTTAAAATAATATTGGTAGCTGGCGCTGCCATCCACTGTTGGCAGCAGGCTGCTGTAAGCCTGCCCTATACTGGCCTTAGTTTTATCAAGGCTTAAATTATCGCTTTTTAGCTGCAGGCTTTTTAGCAGCGCAGTATCTATACACTGCTGCAGTGTATAGGTGGTTTGGGCTGTGCCCAGCAGGCTTATACTGCTTGCTGCAATCACCATAATCAATTGTTTTATCATAGTTGTTATATTTTATTGTTTATTAATAATGTTTAACAAAATTGTTATAAAAGGGTAAAAATTTTTTTAGCCTGGTTACAGGTCTAAAAAAATAAGTTTTAAAATAACTTGTTTACGTTCTTCAATAAATGCTGCATAGCTTTCTTCCGTAAGGCCAATGGAGGTTTTTATAACGGGTTTAGCCATAATAGGAAAAGTGCAGAGCGACATAAGGTTTACTATAAAATGCTCTGGTTTAATGGGCTTCATTGTACCTGCGGCCACCTCGTGGTTAATGGCCTGGTCAAGCATGGCACGCCTCTCTGCTTTTTCCTCGGGATTAAGCATTTCGTGTTTTATTTCGGCATCGTCGTTTAGTTCTGCTATTAAAAAAAGTTCCAGGTAGGGGTGCTCCATAGACCTGATTAAAAAAAACTCGATAAATTTTTCAATCAGTTGCCTGAAAGGCAGGTCTTGCTGCAAAACAGTCTTCATTTTGCTGTGCATTTCCTCAAGCGCCTCGCTAAAAACCTTATCGAAAAGCAGTTTGCGGCTCCGGTAATAATAATGGATAGATGCCCTGTTAATGCCTGCTGCATCAGCAATATCCTGGGTGGTGGCATGCAGTTTGCCTTCTTTAAAAAATACGCGCTTGGCGGTATCTTTTATTAATTGTTCGGTATCGGTAGATAAAACGTCCATTGCAAACGTGTTTAACAATTTTGTTCAACACAAAAGTATAACAATTTTTGTTGCTGCAAAATTTTTTTGAAGATTTTTTTGGGGAGGGAGGGGAGGGGGGATGGCAAGCAGGTATGCGGGCCACTGCAAAAGCAAGGGGGAGCCATAAACATTGCTTCAATGCCGTTGAATGCCAAAGGGTGTGAAGACAAAGAAATGTTTAACACAGAGAGCACAGGAGTTTCTTTTCACAGGGGGGGGGGTAAAGGAGTTTGCCGCCTTGCGGCTGGAGTGCCCGGAGCCGCGGATGAACCAGGCGGAAGTTGCGCCTGTCAATACAAAGCCATCGGATTATGTTAATGCTCGATTGCCACAGGCTTACCCAAACCATTCAAACATGGTGTTAAGCTGCAGTTGTTCTTTTTCGGGGCCGGCTATATCGCGCAGCACAGCACCTTCCTGCATTTGTATTAGGCGGTTGCCGTATTGGTGGGCATCTTTAAGGTTATGCGTAACAAACAGGGCGGTAAGGCTGTATTGTTTTACAATGGTATCGGCCAAAGCCAGCACCACCTGTGCCGAGCGTGGGTCCAGCGCCGCCGTAGGCTCATCCAGCAACAGTATTTTGGTATCGTCCATTACGCTCATCAGCAGGGTAAGGGCCTGGCGCTGGCCGCCGCTAAGGCTGCCCATGGGCTGGTTTATTTTATGCTCCAGCCCCATGCCCAGGGTGGCAATTTTATCCTGCACCGTTTTTTTAAACGCCGCATTTACGCCCACCTGCAGTTTTTTAGGCTGCGCACGCAGGGCCGCCAGCCTGAAGTTGTCTAATATGCTAAGGTCGGGCGCGGTGCCGTTAAAAGGGTTTTGAAAAACACGGGCCATCCATTTGCTGCGGCCGTAGTCGGGCAGGTGGGTAACATCGGTGCCGTTTACGGTAACGCTGCCGCCGGTGCATATTTCGCTGCCCGCCACAATATTAAGCAGGGTGCTTTTGCCGCTGCCATTGCTGCCCAGCATTACCACAAACTCGCCTTGTTGTATGTGCAGGTTTACCTCCCGCAGGGCGGTAACCTCGTTTACCTTCCCTTTGTTAAAAACCTTGCTTATATGTTTAAGTTCAATCATTTATCAGCGTTTAAAGGCCAATGGTTTAAGGGGGCGCGGTTTGCAGCCCCAAAAACCGGAAACTAAGTATTGCGCAGGCTGTTTAGTTTGCCCACCCGTGGCAGCGCCACAATAAGCAATACAAACAGTGCGGTAACCAGCTTTAGCAGGTTGGGGTTAACATTTAACTGCAGCGATGTTGCCAGCACAAACTGAAAAACAATGCTGCCCAAAACAACCAGCACTATTTGCATGCCAATGCGGTTAATGTTAAACCATATACGCAATGCATCGGCAATAAGCACGGAGCCAAGCCCGGTAATAACAATGCCTATACCCATATTAATATCGGTAAAGCCCTGGTACTGCGCCGCCATAAAACCACTTAGGGCGGTAAAAGCGTTGGCAATGGCCAGGCCGGTAATCTTCATGCGGTCTGTATTTACGCCCATGGCCCTCGTCATTACCGGGCTGTTGCCGGTGGCGCGCATGGCAATACCAAAATCGGTTTTAAGCAGCCAGGTAAGCAATGTTGCCAGCAGGGCGATGATAACAAAGGTGATAAATACCTGGTTATAGGTTTCGTCCTGAAAAATAGTAATGCTGCTAAAGAGGGTGCTTACATTAATAAGTGGCACGTTTGAGCGCCCCAGCACAATAAGGTTGATGGAGTAAAGCCCCGTCATAACCAATATGCCGGAGAGCAGGGCATCAATTTTTAGCTTTGTATGTATAAGCCCGGTGCAGGTACCCGCCAGTGCGCCCGCCGCCACGCTTACCGGCAGCACGGCAAATACCGGCCAGTGGTTTGTTATTAAAACAGCTGTAACGGTGGCCCCCAGGGTGTAACTGCCATCGGTGGTAATATCGGGTATGTTGAATATTTTCATGGTAATGAAAATACCCATAGCCATAGCGCCAAGGCACAGGCCAAACTGAACAGCATCAAGGTAAAACTGCATTATTGTATTGCTTGAAAATTAGCCGGTATGGTTAACCCGAATTGTTTGGCCGCTGCCGCATTGTACACCTTTTTGCGCAGCTTAACCATTTGCCATTGCAGGGTGGCGGTGTCTTTGTTTTTAAGGTATTGCGCCGCCTGCTCGCCCGCCTGGTAGCCCCATTGGTAAATATCGGCGCCATAAGCCGCTACTGCACCGCGTGTAACCAGGCCAGCCTCGCTGGTAAAAACAGGCACATGGGCTTTGTTGCAGTTTTTTACAATGGTTTCAAACGAGGCGAAAATGGTATTATCCGGGTTGGCAAAAAAAGCATCCAGGTTTTTTGACAGCAGCGATGTGGTTACCATCTGCACCTCTGCCGAGGCATTTACCGGCAGCACCACCAGGTTAATGTTATTGGCTGCTGCAAGTTTTTGTATGCGCTGCATGGCATCAACGCTTTGTGGCTCGCTTTGGTTGTACACAATACCCACATTTAGTTTGCCTGCTTTTGGGGTAACAATTTTTTGTATCAGTAAAAAAGAGGTGTCAATATACCCCAGGTCTTCGCCCACGCCAAACAGGTTTTTGGGGGCCTTGCCCTGGGCATCGTTCAGCTTCATAATATCGGGTGTTGGGGCAACCATCATACAAACCGGTATTTGTTTGGTGTTTTGCAGGGCGGTTACCGTAGGCAGCGATGGGCAGGTGGCCAGTACATCAACCTTTTCGGCAATAAAGTATTTAATTATCTGCGTTAGCTTGGGTATATCGCCCTGTGCATTACGGTAAACAATTTTAACGGTGCCGGTTTTCTCATCAAAGCCATTTTTTTGCAGGGCATCGGTAAAACCTGTTCTTGCCTGGGCTATGGTGTTGTCTTCAAAGGCATCGGCAAAGCCAATTACCGGCACATTGCTTTTACTGTCGCCCGGTTTTTGGTTGCAGGCTAAAGCGGATATTAATAACAGGCCCAGTATATATTTTTTCATGCTTGGTAGTGTTTGTGTTTAGTATGGTACGCAACGCCGGTTGCGGTTAATCGCCCGGCAATAAAAAGTAAAAAATAATCTGCAGGGCAAAAACCACCACGTTAAAAACCCTTAGCCAGGCGCTAACGGGTATGTCTTTTTTGCCCGCCCTTAACAACAGCAGGCTTGCCTGCAAAATAACATTAAACGCCAGCGATGCAAAGGTGCCCAGTATAATAACGGTACCTTTAAGGGTTTGGTTGCTTATAAAGTCGTGCGTGTAGCGTATAACAATGCCCAGTAAAAAGCACAAATTGCATATAAACGTTACTTTAGATAAAAAAGCCACCCATTTGTTTTTCTTAGCCTGCTCCATAAAACGTACAACGGTTCTTTAAATGGTTAGTGTTGCTGCTGCTAAGATAGCAGAATAACAAAAACGGGCAATATTAGTTCAAATTAAAAAGCCCCCTGGGGAACCAGGGGGCAGTATATACTAACCCATCCATGTGCAAAAGCTGCATGGATAATTTCAGCTGCTTAACAATACTCGTTAAAAGCAGCAATAAGGTTGTGTGCAATTACCTGTGCAGGGCGGCCTTCAATCTGGTGGCGCTCAATCATGTGCACCAGTTCGCCGTCTTTAAACAGGGCTACTGCGGGTGATGATGGTGGGTAAGGCAATAAATGCTCGCGCATTTTCTTAACCGCGTCAATATCAAAACCGGCAAATACTGTAGTTAAATGTTCGGGCTTTTTGGCTGAGTTATGCACCGCCATTACTACACCCGGCCTTGCACTGCCTGCAGCGCAACCGCATACTGAATTAATCATCACCAATGTGGTTCCCTGCTGCGCAATGGCATTGTCCACTTCATCCGGGGTAAGCAGTTCATCAAAAC
>CAZRDD010000051.1:0-16669 GCA_964598675.1 uncultured Parafilimonas sp. | reverse complement strand
CTTGGTGGCAGCGCGGCTGGTAATTACAATAACGATAGATAGAAGTACGAGCGTCCATAGCCGGGGCTTACCTGCCCATATATACCATAAGTATTTGAACATCACTTGGGTTAACACCACTTATCCTGCCAGCCTGCCCTAAGGTGCGTGGTTTAATACGTTTAAATTTTTGCAGTGCTTCGTTGCTTAGCGCGGCCACTTTATCGTAGTTAAAATTATCAGGTATAAGCTTTTCTTCCAGGGTGGCCATACGTTCAACTATCTCCTGTTCCTTCTCAATATACCTTTCGTATTTAACCTGTATTTCTGCCTGCTCCAGTGTTTCCTTACCATATTTGGTTAGCAGGTTTTTAAGTACAGGTAAAGCTTCTGCCATGCTGATAATGTCTACATCAGGCCTTAACAATAGTTTGGAAATCTTTTGTTTTTCTGTAATAAGTGCTGAGTTGATAGTAGTGAGGTATTCATTTATTTCTGCTGGTTCAGCCTGTAGGCCTGCAATGATATTTTTTATTTCTTTTACGCCTTCTTTTTTAGCGAGTACAGCATCTATTCTTTCCTGTTTTGCAAGGCCAAGATGATAACTCATTTCGGTTAGGCGCAGGTCTGCATTATCCTGGCGCAGCAGTGTACGGTATTCCGCGCGGCTGGTAAACATCCTGTAGGGTTCTTCGGTACCCTTGCTAATAAGGTCATCTATCAAAACACCAATATAAGCCTCACTCCTCTTTAATATAAAAGGTTCTTTTTCTTTTACTTTTTGGTGGGCGTTAATACCAGCAATAATACCCTGGCAGGCGGCTTCTTCGTAACCGGTTGTACCGTTTACCTGGCCTGCAAAAAACAGGTTACTCACCAGTTTTGTTTCTAAGGAGTGGGTAAGCTGTGTTGGTGGAAAATAGTCGTATTCAATGGCATAACCTGGCCGGAACATACGCACGTTTTCAAACCCTGGTACTTGTTTAAGCGCATTGTACTGTACATCTTCCGGTAAAGAGGTAGAGAAACCATTTACATATATTTCAACTGTATTAAAACCTTCTGGTTCAATAAAAAGCTGGTGCCGTTCTCTGTCTGCAAAGCGGTTTATTTTATCCTCAATACTTGGGCAGTACCTTGGGCCTACGCCTTCAATTCGGCCAGCATACATAGGGCTGCGGCTAAAACCTGTTTTAAGTGTATCGTGTACCTGTGTGGAAGTATAAGTAATATAACAACTGCGTTGTTGTGCGGCTGTTATTTTTTGTACGTTGTTAAAGGAGAAACCTGTTATTTCTGTATCACCGGGTTGCTCATCCATTTTGGTATAATCAAGGCTTCTGCCATCTACCCTTGGTGGAGTACCTGTTTTAAGCCTGTCGCTTTCAAAGCCATATTCCACCAATTGTTCGGTAATACCTGTGGCTGCTTTTTCAGCAACACGGCCACCACCAAACTGTTTTTCGCCGATGTGTATAATACCATTTAGAAATGTTCCGCTGGTAACCACTACTGCTTTAGCAGCAATATGATGGCCTAAACCTGTTATTACACCTTGTGCCTGTCCATTGTTTATAATAAGACCTTTTACCATATCCTGATAAAAATCAACATTTGGGGTCTGTTCAAGCATTTCGCGCCAGGTTGTAGCAAACAACATACGGTCGCTTTGTGCTCGGGGGCTCCACATGGCAGGCCCTTTGCTCTTGTTAAGCATGCGAAACTGTATCATGCTTTTATCGGTAACAATACCACTATATCCGCCAAGCGCATCTATTTCTCTAACAATCTGGCCTTTTGCAATACCACCCATGGCTGGGTTACAGCTCATTTGGGCTATGGTTTGCATATTCATAGTAATCAGTAATACTTTACTACCAAGGTTAGCGGCAGCTGCGGCTGCTTCACAACCTGCGTGACCTGCGCCACCAACTATTACATCATAATCTGGAAACATCAATCAGGAAATTTAAATGCAAAGATAATGGTTGCTGAATGGTGTGTTTTATGGTTTAAGGAAGTATAATAATGTACATTTTACTATTATACGCGTGTTCCACGTGGAACAGTACCTGTGTTATACTACTGTGCACAGGAAAAATCCTGCACTATAAACTGTGAACCTGTGTTACCGTACAAGCTTGAGCCTATACCAGTTTCCGTATAATTTGGGTTTAGAAGTGATTTTCTATGGCCGAGGTTAGGTAAACCATAATCAATGTATAGTAGTACTAGGCTTAAAACAGGGTCAACGTTACCGAGGGATACATTTTCTCCTGCGCAGTTTCTTACTCCGGCAGCTTCAACTCGTTGTGTAAAAGTGGTGCCATTGGTGGAGGTGTGGCCTGGTTTTCCTTCTTTAACACCAATATCTGTGGCATGTGCCTGCGATGTTTTTAGTAAAATTGCGTTCAGTTTAAATAAAGGAAGCTTAGGTTGGTTGTATAAATCTTGCTTTAAACTTTCGCTGTAACTACTTTGCAGTGATGGAAATGCAATAATTATTGGTTGTACAACGCTATCCCAAAATCGTTTTGGATTTGTGTGGCTGTAGTTTACCCAATAAAAAAAGTCTTTAGAGGTCTTATTCATAGTTGTAAAGCCTGGCTGTGCTTCATCCCAGCTTAATACCGTGCTATCAATTTGGTTGGGTTTTGGTATTGGTTTATCTTCTAATACCAGGCTTTTTATCTGGCTAAACGTAGTAAAGGGTAAAAGTAATAATACTAAGATGGCAATATGTTTCACGTGGAACTTTTTTTATAGCGTTCAATATAAAAGTCTTCTTTTTGTCTCATTTGTTTTACCTCTTCTTTCTTCTTATCTCTATAGCCACATAAGTGTAATGCACCGTGTATTATTACGCGTAAAGCTTCATCGCTAAAGGTAGTTTGCATGGTTTTAGTGTTATCTTTTACCCTGTCAACACTAATATAAATTTCACCGGTAATACCCTCCTCCCCTTTTTCTGATAGATTGAAGGTGATAATATCAGTATAATAGTCGTGTTTTAGATGGTCCCTGTTTATTTGTAACAAAAACTCATCGGAGCAAAAGATGTAATCTAAGCGTGTTAACGCAACTTTTTCCTCTGCAAATATCCCTTCTGCTATAAAAGACCTGATATTTGCTTTATTGTTTAATGAAATACGCCTGTCGGCATAGTGAAAAAAAACCTTTGGCACAGTATATATTTAGACTTCCAAAATTCGTAACAAATACGGCAATACTCACATTACATTTACAAATATTTTGAAAGGATATGATGCGATTATCTGAAGTGCGAATAGGAAAATTAGTGGTTATTAAGTCTTTTGAGAAAGATGACCTTTTTATAAAATTGATGGAAATGGGTTGCGTACCCGGTGAAGTAATAAAGGTTGAACAAATTGCACCACTTGGCGACCCCATTTCAATATCAGTAGCGGGCTACAGCCTTAGCCTTAGATTGAATGAAGCCGACCATATTTTTGTAGAAGAGGTTACAGCAGGTGCCTATTAATGTACTTTTTATAATTTGGCAGCAATGAAAATTGGTCTTTATTTCGGTTCTTTTAACCCAGTGCATATTGGCCACCTGATTATTGCTTCTTTTATTGTAAATAATACTGATACTGAACAGGTTTGGTTTGTAGTATCGCCACAAAACCCCCTAAAAAAATCGGCTACTTTATTAAATGAATATCACAGGCTGCACCTGGTAAGGTTAGCTGTGGAGGATAATACACAGTTTAAGGCCAGTGATGTTGAGTTTAAATTACCCCGCCCATCGTACACCATAGATACAGTTACCTACCTTAAGGAGAAATACCCGCAGCATAGTTTCTCCATTATTATGGGGTCCGACAGTTTTCAAAACATTGATAAATGGAAAAACTACGGGCAGTTAATAAATAACAACACAATTATTGTTTATAAAAGGCCCGGCTTTGAAGTAACCCCGCAACAGGGAGCCCAGGTTATTTGCGTTGATGCGCCCCTGCTTGAGATATCTGCCACAACAATACGGCAGCTTATAAAGAAAGGAATATCAATACGTTACCTGGTTACCGATAAGGTACTTGCCGAAATAGAGCAAAACGGGTATTACCGATGAAGTTTTTACTATTAGGTTATTGTGTTTTACTTGTACTTACGTTAAAACCAGGGGTTAAATAGCCAGCAGGTTTGGATAATTGAGTTAGAAACAATTGATTGCAAAACAGGCAACTAACTACATTATATAACTTAACACCAGGCAGCCGAGTACAATAAAAGGTGCCCTTATTTTAGTAAAAGCCAACAGGCAAAAAGTACCAGTTATAACACCAATATTAATTAAAGGGCCGATAACAGATCCATTCAAAATATCTACAGATACGTTTTTGGTTAAAAAGAATGTTGCCCCCATCATAATACCTACTACTGCTGCATTAATACCTTCTAAAGAACGGAAAATAACAGCGTACCGTTTAAGGTTGTTCCATACCGGAAAAAAGAATAACACCAATAATGCACTGGGTGTAAACAAGGCCACTGTACCAATAAGGCAGCCTAATAATTGCATTTTTATACCTGGCCCATTTTCCCTAAGGGCAATTCCCCCGGCAAAAGCACCAATTGAAAATACAGGGCCGGGTATAGCGCGTACAATGCCTGCACCAGTAAGAAAATCTGTTTGCGAAATTTTCAGCGCATTTTTATTACTGGTTTGCACATTCACTGTGGCAGGCCTTACTACATACTGCTCGTACATCATGGGCATCAAAACATCTCCCCCACCAAATACCAGGCTGCCAAAACGATAAAAGTTTTCAAACAGGTTAAAAGGGCCACGGTTTTTCCAGTCGTTTTTACGCGCAGTTTCACTGAGAAATGCAGAGACTAAAAAAATGGCCAAAAAAATAAGGATGTTGCCCCATTTTATTTTTTTAGACACTATTTCACGGTCAGGGATGCGTTTATTGCTGAAGTTGGTGGCAATACCTGCCAGTACAATAACCGATGGAAATATCCAGGGTGTTTTAAACAACAAAAAAGTTAATAAAGCCCCCACTACCATTATTACCCTGGTGATGGTATTGGTGATGGAAAACTTAGCCATTTTATAGCACGAAAAAGCCACAAAGCCTACCGCCATAGGCTGTATATATTTAAATGCTGTTACAGAGGCAGCCCTGTCGTGAAAATAATCAAGTAAAAACGATAAGCTGCCCATCAGCAGGCAGGCAGGGGTTATCCAAATAAGCAATGTTAGTAAGGCTAAGGGTATACCTCCCCTTTTATAGCCAATAAGTGTAAGTGTTTGTGTAGAGGATGCGCCCGGCAGCATTTGGCAAAAAGCATTGTATTCCAACAACTCTTTTTCAGTAACATCATGCCTTTGCTGCACAAAGGTTTTAAGCATCATACCAAAATGGCCCTGCGGCCCCCCAAAAGCAGTTAAGCTATGTAGAAAAACAGCTTTTAAAAAGGAAATATGACGTACTAATACCAATTGTATTACCAGTTTTTTGTCTGAGTAAATATTTATTACCAGCGGTAAATTAAAACTGGTCAAAAGTAAGCAACAATACCAAACAACAAATTAAAAATATATTACAAATTTATTTAATAAAACATCTGAATATTTTTTACAATTTTAAAGGGTATTAAAATAAAAGCCCGGCCAAAAAAGGCCAGGCTTGCTAAAAAATCCCCCCAAATGAAAAAGTTTAGTGCTTATTATAATGCAATGATTGTATAAATGAATTGTCTTTAAATATGTTTAATACATAAGTACCTGTTGAAAGGTCATCCAGCATTACAGACAGGTTGCCTGTATTTTGTTGTAATGATTTATTTACGGTACGTACAAACTGCCCATGTACATTAAGAATTTTAACCATAAAATTGCCTGCGGAGTTTATAACTATATCCAAACAGCCTTGTTGGCTGTTTACGTTAGCATTTATGTTGTTTAAGGTCATAGGTAGTGGTGTTTTATGGTATATACGTAATGCTATGTACACAGGTTTACCCGTGCCTGCACTTTTTATTATGCAGCCAAAATAATGCCAAACAATAGTTTTAAGGCTTAAAATTTTATTTGTTTTTAAGCCTGTTGGTTTATGCCCAAGCTTTATTTCCAGCTTGTTATAAAAGCAAAAAGGCTTGGAATTTTTTACTTCCAAACCTTTTAATTTATTGATTATTAACAGCTTATATTAACGGTGGGTATAAGCCAACTGTTGCTCTGCCGCGTTGGCATCCAGTAGCATAAAGCTTTTAACATTGTCTATTTGCATTTCGTCAATGGTTTCTATAACATTTTTATAAGTTGAGTTATCTGTAGGTTTTATTAAAACCATCATTTGCTGGGGGTCGCCATATTTTTTTGCAACAGCCTGTTGTTTTTGTAAAATAATGTTGCGTATGCCATCTGCGCCATAGCTGGTAAACTTCATGTTGCCTGCATCGCTGCCATTGTAATATCCTACGCTGTTTTCGCCTGTAAGCACCAGCGTAAGGGCTTTATTTACCGGTAGTGGCATAGAATCCTTCACGGGCATGTTGCTGGGCAAGGTAAGTCGTAAAACCGTTGGCTTGTTGAGACTGGTGGTGAATACAAAAAAGGTAATAAGCAGAAAACCGAGGTCAACCATTGGGGTAAGGTCAATACGGGTGGGTTGTTTTTTACAGCGCTGCACCCCACCCTGTTTTTGGTTCAGTTGCTGTGATTGAATCTCTGCCATAAAATGTGTTTATAATAAGATGGCGGAGAAGCAGGTTTTCCATAAAAATTATTCAGTTTCCAACCAAAAAGGGTTTCTGCTGAAATGAAACACTGCTACAATTCTAACAAGACTGTGTTCTTCATCAATTTCATAGTGAAGTGAGTAAGGAAATTTGTTGCAGGATGCTGTACGTATATCATCATATTTTACCGAGGCATAATAAGGATTGCGTTCTATAGAAAGGGTTGTTTTCTTTACATCTTCAGTAAGCCTTTTGCCTAAACCTTTTTGCTGAAGATTATACCATTTCCTGGCTTCTTTTAAATCATTTAAGGCGCCGTAAGAAAAACTGACTTTATATTTTTTCATCATCTTCATCAAGGCCAATAAAAAAATCATCCCTGCTTATAGATAGTAAAGAGTTGGTTTTCATTTCGTTTAAGCGTTTTCGTGCTTCCTGTTTTTGCCACTCTGGCACAACATCTTCAATAATTTCAATTGCTTCTGCCTGTTGTAATTCTTTTAAAATGGCAGAAGCATATTCTTTCTTAATTATTATATGGTATGAATGATCGCCCATATTTTTTTATTTCAAATTTACACAAAATTATAGAAGCATTTGTTTTAGTTAGCGGTTGCACCAAAACAAAAAACCCGCACAGCTTTACACTGTACGGGTTTGCTTATTCTCTTTTATTATTTATTAGTTGCCGTATTCGCTCAAAAATTTAATACGCATAATTTTAAGCTGTTCCCAGTTATAACCGCTGCTGGCCATTTCTTCCCTGGCTACATCTAAAGATGATGTTTCGCAGCTTTTAAAATAGTCCATTATTTCGTCCTGGTCATCTTCATCAAGCATATCGCCAATAGCGTAGTTAAGGTTAAGCTTGGTGCCGCTGGCTACAATGGTTTCCATTTCTTCCAGCAGGGCATCTAAGCGCATATCCTTATTACGGGCAATGGTTTCAAGCGGTATTTTCTTATCAACGTTTTGTATAATGTAAATTTTGTTGCTGCTTTTGTTGGCAACACTTTTCATTACAAAATCATCAGGCTTAACTATATCGTTTTCAGCAACGTATTTGCTAATAAGGTCAATAAACGGTTTGCCATACCGTAATGCTTTACCCTTGCTAACCCCCTGGCATTTTTCCAGTTCCTGCAGTGTAGTCGGGTACATTGTAGCCATATCCTGCAGGGACGATTCCAGAAATATTACAAATGGCGGCAGCCCTTTTTTCTTGGCTTCCTTATGGCGCTGGTCTTTTAATATTTCAAACAGTTTTTCATCTGCTGCTGCACCGGTACCGCCTGTTTCTGTTTCCTCATCATCTTCATTGGCATCTTCAAACAGGTTGTTAAGCACTATTTTAAAGCTGGCTGGTTTTTTTAACCAGGTATGCCCATGGTCAGTAACTTTTAGCAGGCCATATTCTTCAATATCTTTTTTAAGCAGGTTTGCTAAAAGCATCTGGCGAATAAGGCTATTCCAAAAATGTTCGTCTTTATCCTTGCCAATGCCAAATACGGGCAACCCTTCATGCCTGAACATGGTAATTTGCGGCGTAAGTTTACCAGTAATAATATTTACTGCATAATCAATGGTAAAACGTTCATCCAGGGCTTTAACCACTTTAAGCACTTTAACTGCTTCGTCTTTGGCCTCTATTTTCTCCTTAGGGTTGTTACAGTTATCACAACTGCCGCAGTTTTTATCTTCGCCATCTTCGCCAAAATAATGCAGCAGTATTTTTCTGCGGCATACGGAGCTTTCGGCGTAGGATACTGTTTCTGTTATAAGCTGTGCGCCCACTTCACGTTCACTCAACGGCTTATCGCGCATAAGGTGTTCCAGTTTGGCAACATCTTTATGGCTGTAATACAGCAGGCATTTGCCTTCCAGGCCATCACGCCCGGCTCGGCCGGTTTCCTGGTAATAGTTTTCTATTGATTTTGGTATGTTGTAATGTATTACAAACCTTATATCTGGCTTGTCAATACCCATACCAAAAGCAATGGTAGCTACAATAACCTGTACATCTTCGTTTAAAAACTGGTCCTGCCTGTCGGCCCTAAGTTTGGCATCAAGGCCAGCATGGTAGGCAACGGCTTTTATATTATTGGCCACCAGCAGTTCGGCCAGTTCCTCCGTGGTTTTGCGGTTAAGGGTATAAATTATACCGCTTTTACCCATGTTTTGCGATATAAAGCGCACAATACTTTTTATTGTTTGCTCTTTTTTAACCTTTGGCTGAATTTCGTAATACAGGTTTGGCCTGTTGAACGATGAAATATAAATATTGGGGTTTTTGAGGCCCAGGTTTTTTACAATATCGCTTTGTACCTTAGGCGTGGCGGTGGCTGTTAGGGCTATTACCGCACTGTCGGGGCTAATTTGGTTCATCATTTCCCTCAGCCTGCGGTATTCCGGGCGAAAGTCGTGCCCCCACTCCGATATACAATGCGCTTCATCTACCGCAAAAAACGAAATTTTAAGGTCGCTGAAAAACTCCATGTTTTCCTGCTTGGTAAGCGTTTCGGGGGCAACATACAATAATTTGGTTTTGCCGCCGGTTAGGTCTTCTTTAACTTCCTTTATCTGTGTTTTGTTAAGCGATGAGTTTAAAAAATGTGCCACATCATCTTTTTCGCTGTAACCCCTTACCAGGTCAACCTGGTTTTTCATTAAGGCTATTAACGGGCTAACAATTATGGCGCAACCTTCCATTATAATGGCGGGTAACTGGTAGCAAAGGCTTTTACCGCCACCAGTGGGCATAATTACAAAAGTGTCGTTGCCATTTAACAGGCTGTTGATAGCTTCTTCCTGGCGGCCTTTAAATTGTTTAAAGCCAAAATACTCCTGCAAACCCGAATATATGTCGTAACTGTGTACGTTTGTAACGGCGGTTTTAGACTGTTCGCTCTTAGAGGCCGGTTTTTTTACTGCAGCAGTTTTGGCGCTTGATGCAGCTTTTTTGGTAGTAGTTGCCATTGTTCACAATAAATTTCCTTACCACAGCATGGTACTTCAATAAATAAATATTTGTAAAAGTTACTGTTTTATCTCCGGTAATTCCAAATAAAGGGGCTAAAATCACGTATAATGGGGATAAAACACTAATGCTAACACACAGCTTTAATAAAAAAGCTCTTTTTTTAAAAGGGTAGCGAAGTTAATCAATTAAAGCTTAAAGTAAGGCACATTGTTGTTAAAGTTTACCTTTGCACAGATGACGAAAACAATACAGGAAACAGCGGTTAATACCATATTAATTGAAGCACAGGCTGTTGAGGGGCTGGTGCCATTTATAAATGCAGATTTTGAAAGGGCGGTAAAACTTATTCACGCCTCAAAAGGGCGGGTTGTGGTTAGTGGCATGGGCAAAAGCGCCATTATTGGGCAAAAAATAACGGCCACACTCAACTCCACCGGTACCCCGGCATTGTTTATGCATGCGGGCGATGCTGTACATGGCGACCTGGGCATGATACAGAAAGAAGATGTGGCACTTATTATTAGTAAAAGCGGCGAAAGCCCCGAAATAAAAATGCTGGTGCCCCTTATAAAAATGTTGGGCAATAGTATTATTGGCATGGTAGGCAACACCACCTCGTTTTTGGCCAGCCAAAGCACGGTAATATTAAATACCACAGTACAGCGGGAGGCTTGCCCCAATAACCTTGCCCCTACCACCAGTACCACAGCGCAACTGGTTATGGGCGATGCGCTGGCAGTTTGCCTGATGGAGTTGAATAATTTTACCGGTAACGACTTTGCCAAATTTCACCCCGGTGGTAACCTGGGTAAAAAATTGTACCTGCGGGTAGAGGATATATATACGCTTAACGAGAAACCCACAGTAATAAAAGAAGCATCGCTTAAAAATGTTATACTGGCCATTACCAAAGGCAGGCTGGGTGCTGCCGCCGTGGTTGACGATGACAATAAAGTTACAGGCATAATAACCGATGGCGATATACGCCGCCTGCTGGAGCGTACCAACGACCTTGCGCACATAACGGCTGCCGATGTAATGAGCGCAGGGGCCAAAACCATTAAACCGGAAGTGCTGGCAATAAAGGCATTTGAGCTGATAAAGCAATACGATATTAGCCAGGTAATAGTAACAGGTAATGATGATGTTTACCTGGGTATGCTGCACCTGCACGATTTAATAAGGGAAGGTATTATGTAAAACATTGCGTTAAAAAGCTGTTTTAAATCAACCGGATATTTAAAAGCGAAGTAATATCTTCGCTTAAACAACGATATTCCAATGAATAAACACTACTATGTAGCAATTATGGCAGGCGGCATCGGCAGCCGGTTTTGGCCCAAAAGCAGAACATCGTACCCAAAACAGTTTCTTGATATTTTAAATACAGGTAAAACGTTAATCCAGTGGACGTACGAGCGGTACCTGGGTTTTATTCCGCAGGAAAACATCTACATAGTAACATCAGAGGAATATGTGCCTATTATAAATGAGCAGTTGCCAGGCATTAATGCAGAAAATGTTATTGCTGAGCCAAGCCGTAAAAACACTGCCCCCTGCATTGCTTACATTTCGTTTAAACTGCTGCAGAAAGACCCCGAAGCATCACTTATAGTTGCACCCAGCGACCATATTGTAATGGACGCTGAAACGTTTAAACAAGTTTCGCTTAAAGCGCTTGAGTTTGCAAACAGCACAGGCTCTTTTGTAACATTGGGTATACAACCAACTTATCCTAATACTGGTTACGGCTACATACAGCACGAAACGGAAGATGTTGCCGAAAACATATTTAAAGTAAAAACATTTACCGAAAAACCTAACCAGGAACTGGCAAAAACTTTTGTTGCCAGCGGAGACTTTTTGTGGAATGCAGGCATCTTTATCTGGCGTGTGCAGGATGTAATACAGGCATTTGAAAAATATCAGCCTGAAATGTTTGAGCTTTTTGCAACAGAAAAAGAGAAGTTTAACACCGCTGCCGAAAAAGAGGCCATAGATGGTATTTACCCGCTTTGTACAAATATCTCCATCGATTATGCCATCATGGAGAAGGCAAATAATGTGTATGTAATACCATCTTCCTTTGGCTGGAGCGACCTTGGTACCTGGAACAGTGCTTACGACAACCTGGAAAAAGATTATTTTGGTAACGCAGTAACCGGCAAAAATATTCTGGTAATTGATGCCGTAAAATGTATGGTTTCTGCCGAAAACAATAAGTTGGTGGTATTACAGGGGCTGGATGATTTTATAGTGGTTGATACAAAAGATGCACTGCTTATTTGCAAAAAAGAAAAAGAACAGCAGATTAAAGAATATGTAGCTGAAGTTAAAAGAAATTTTGGGGAAGGTTATTTATAGGTAAGTTAGTATGCTGGCATTTATTAGCGTATTGAAAACGCACTTTACAATACTGTTATAAATAAAGTGTTTGAAAATTAATTGTACTGCTATAAATTTGCACCATCAGCATATTCCTGCCATAGAGTAGGACCCTAAAAGCTTATTACAAAATAAGGTTTTATTGAATAAACGGCCCACAAGGCCGTTTATTTTTTGCCTTAACCGGCTGTGTTTATAAGCCAGCGCTAACTTTCTTAACAGCCATGTTAAATACCTACTGTAATACATAACTTTATACAATGGAATTTGGACGCGTACTAGAACAAGAACTTAATACAGTTGATTTTATACTGCCCGCAGAACCCGCGGAAAATGCAAATATTTTAAAAACAGCCAAGGCCACCCCCCATAAACCCGAAGTGTATTTTGGCTGTGCTAAATGGGGCAGAAAAGAATGGGTGGGCAAAATTTACCCCAAAGGAACCAAAGAAACACAGTTTTTAGACTATTACGTACATCACTATAACTCCATTGAGCTAAATGCCACCCATTATAAAATATATAAGCCATCCGAAATAAAAAAGTGGGCTGATAAGGCAAAGGGCCGCCATTTTAAGTTTTGCCCCAAAGTACCGCAGCAAATAAGCCATTACAGCAGCGCGTTTAAAAACACGGAATACCTAACAACAGCTTTTTTGGAAGGTATTCTCGCTTTTGAAAACCATCTTGGGCCTGTGTTT
The DNA here is from genome assembly GCA_964598675.1 of uncultured Parafilimonas sp. Lineage (GTDB taxonomy): Bacteria > Bacteroidota > Bacteroidia > Chitinophagales > Chitinophagaceae > JABDFW01. The sequence continues at coordinate 3,907 of CAZRDD010000051.1, read as the reverse complement.
TTGCAGGTTAGCGATAAATACACCCCTGCACGGCGCGATGCTTTGTACAATTATATGCGCAGCTTACCGGTAGATGTGCAGTTTTTTTTAGAAGTGCGGCACCCCGATTGGTTTGCCGATAAAGCAGTTTTGAACGAACTGCTGCAGGTACTTACGCAACTTAATATTGGTTTTGTTATAACCGATACTGCTGGCAGGCGCGATTGTGCCCACATGCACCTTACGATACCTAAAGTATTTATACGGTACGTAGGTAACAGCCTGCACCCCACCGACTATTCCCGTACCGATGCCTGGATAAACAGGATGAAATATTGGATTGAAAGTGGTATAAACGAAGTGTACTTTTTTATGCACATGCATGATGAAGCCACCAGCCCGGAGCTTACCGTTTATATGGTTGATAAACTAAATGCCGCCTGTGGCCTTAATTTAATTAAACCAAGGTTTGGAGGCAACGGCACCTTATTTTAGCCACTTTAGCCCGGTTTTGCAGCTAATTAAAATTAAAGTAGTGCCCGTAAGTAAAATGATTGCGGGTTTTTGCACAATTTTATCCTTCATATAAAATTATTGCTGGCGCGTATAAAGTAGTCAGCTAAAAATTAAATTAACCGTATGGAATACAGGCAATTATCAAATTCAGATTTGCAGGTTTCGGCAATAACCTTTGGTGCATGGGCAGCAGGAGGATGGATGTGGGGCAAAACAGACAGGAACGATGCCATTGAAGCGATAAAAGCATCGTACCACCTGGGTGTTACTTCTATTGATACCGCACCCATTTATGGCCAGGGCGACAGCGAAGAGATTGTGGGCGAAGCCATTAAAGGCCTGCCACGGGATAAAGTGCAACTGCTTACAAAATTTGGCATGCGCTGGAATTTGGCCAAAGGCAGCCTGGCTTTTAAAAGCAAAAACAACAGCGGGCAGGATATTGATATTTATAAGTATGCTGGTAAGGAAAGCATTATTGAGGAGTGCGAAAACAGCCTTAAAAGGCTTGGTACTGATTATATTGACCTGTACCAGATACACTGGCCCGATGTTACCACGCCCATTGCAGAAACGATGGAAGCAGTAAGCCTGCTTATACAGCAGGGCAAAGTAAGGTATGCTGGTGTTTGTAATTATAATGCTGCCCAAATGCAGGAGGCTGAGCAAACAGTAAAGCTGGTTAGCAACCAAATACCTTTTAGTATGGTTAACCGCGCTGTGGAAGATGAAACAGTGCCTTATTGTATACAGCACAACAAGGCAGTACTGGCCTACAGCCCGCTGGAGCGTGGCCTGCTTACCGGTAAAATGAAAACCGGCCAAACTTTTGCTGAAGGCGACCACCGTGCGGCCAATAAATATTTTACGGATGAAAGCATTGTGCGTACCAATGCCTTTTTAGAGAAGCTAAAACCCCTGGCTGAAAGCAAGGGTGCAACATTGGCGCAACTGGTTTTACGCTGGACGATAGAACGCCCAGGTATTACCATTGCCCTGGTGGGTGCACGCAATGCAGCCCAGGCCATACAAAATGCCGAAGCGATAAATGTAATGTTAACACAAGAGGAAATAAGCCTTATAAATGGTTATGTAGCGCAGTTGTAAATTAGTTTACAACGGGCTGTTTAACGGCAGCCTGTTTTTTCTTATTTTTTCGTAAAGCTCGTTGGGTTCAAAAGGCTTGGTAACATAGTCAATCATACCTACATCGTAGGCCTTGTCGCGTATGTTAAGCATGGCCGATGCGGTTAAGGCTATCACCGGCAATTTTGGTTTTAGCACCATTATTTCCTTACAGGCTTCGTAGCCATTCATTTCGGGCATGTGCAGGTCCATCAGTACAACATGGTACTGGTTGGCTTTTATTTTTTCAATAGCAACCCTGCCGTTTTCGGCAGTATCAACCTTGGTGTTCCATCTTTCTAAAAAGGTAGTAGCTACCAGTACGTTAACATGGTTATCTTCCACCAGCAGTACCTTTGTACCGGTAAGGTCGGGGTCGTTAGTGGTGTTTTTGTTGCCGCTGGTGGTAATTTCCTCGGCATGCTGGCTGTAAGGCATATCAACAATAAAACTAAAAGCAGAACCCTTACCGGGCGTGCTTTCCAGTGTCATTTGGCTGTTCATTATTTCCAGCAGGCCATTACAAATGGCCAGGCCTAACCCACTGCCGCCGTATTGCCTGGTGGTAGATTCGGATGCCTGGGTAAATATTTCAAATATCCTTTGCTGGTTTTCGGGCGCTATACCAATGCCATTGTCTTTAACGGTAAACTGTATCTGTGCAATATCGGGCGTTTGTTTAAGCAGCATGGCTTCAATAACAATAAGGCCATTGTGTGTAAACTTTACTGCGTTTGAAACCAGGTTGTTTATTATTTGGCCTAAGCGCAAAGGGTCGCCAATAACAACGGAGGGTATTTGCGTATCAAACATTACGCGTATGTTGTTGCCATTATCCTGCGCTTTGGTAAAGTTGGTATTTTTAATCTGGTTTATAAGCTTGGGCAGGTTGTACGATGTTTTTTCAAGCTCAACCTTGCCCGATTCAATTTTATTAAAATCAAGTATGTCATTTATAAGCGCAAGCAGGTTTTCGGCCGAAAATTTTAGCAGGTGCAATTGTTCATCCTGTTCAGGCAAATATTTGCCTTGTAATAACAGGTAAGTAAAACCAACTACGGCGTTAAGTGGTGTGCGTATTTCGTGGCTCATCATGGACAGAAATTCGCTGCGCGCCATGGCTGCTTTTTCGGCAACTTCTTTGGCATGCTTCATCTCAATTTCCGCCTGTCTGCGTTTTTCAATCTGTATCTTCAGGTAATCAATTATTTCCTCAAGGTTTTGGTCGCTCAGTTCCTTAAAATCTTCTTCTTTTTCAATAGAGCGTATGGTATCTATCAGTTTTATAACCGACCGTTTGCGTTGGTTTATCTCTTCGCGCAGTTTGGTGTTAACATCAGCATATTCCGTTTCGCTAAGGCTAAAAGCATGTTCGCTAAGTTCTTTATCCCTTTCAAAATTTAAATAGGATTCATTTATTGAATCAAGCAGTTTCTTCAGTTCAACACTTTGTGCATCGGCACTGTTTAAATACTTGTTTACCTGTTTTTCTAATAAAGGATGGTACATAGGATGTTTAATATTCGGCTAATGTGGTGATTGTCATTGTTTGGTTATGCAACTCGCAACTAAAACTGGTATGCACGGGCGAAAATTCGCCGTAGGAGTAAAATCCGGTAACATTGGGGGTGCCGCCAAAAACATCCGCGGCAGCTTCAACTTCTTCATAGGTTCTTTTACCCAATACCAGCTTACGGCCAACACAGCTTATAAGTAAAACAAGTTGCGGTGTAACACTTTCCATCAGCCCGTTTGCCTGCCCGGCAGCTTCGCCGGCACTAAAAATAAGCTTGTCAAAATTAGCTTTCATCAGGCGTACAGCAGCGCCTTCGGGCACATTGCCCGCAAAAGTCATGGTTTGTTTATCCTCATCAATGGTAAGTATGGTTCTTACCACGGTTGTATCGTTGTCGTTTATTTTTACGGCTAAGGGAAAAAGCAGTGCAGCACCCGGTAGCTCGCTTGCGTATTTGCCCAGGTATTTTTTATACAGTGCCAGGGCGTTTTGGTCATCAATTTCATAAAGAACGTTTTCGTTTGACTTTGTAATAATCCTCTCGGGGCCAAAAACGTCCCACCCGCCATTAAGGCCATAACCCACCTGCAGGTGGCTGCCATAAAAGCCAATAATAACAACGTTCCCTTCTTTAATATCATCGTTTATGCCCACCAGTGTTTTTTCAAAGCGGGCAGCATCACCCGCCATGCCACCGGTAACAATTACGTTTTGACCCAGCGTATCGTTAATCGCTTTTACCAGATGCGACTCATTTACTTTACCGTCGTC
>CAZRDD010000050.1:2454-16673 GCA_964598675.1 uncultured Parafilimonas sp. | reverse complement strand
TTGACTATGTTTTAAAACAATAATATGGGTTATTTCTCCCTTACGCTAATAAATCCCCCCATCATTCGCTGCGCAGGCTTTTTACAGGGTTGGCCATAGCAGCCTTTACTGTTTTAACGCTCAGCGTGGCTATAGTTACTACAAACATAAGCAATGCGGCCAGGGCAAATATCCACCAGTAAACATTTATGCGGTAGGGATAATACTGCAGCCATTTGTTTAAAAAATACCAGGCAACGGGCGTGGCTATTACCATTGCCAACAGCACCAGCTTTAAAAAATCGTTGGCTACCAATGTTGAAATTGCCCCCACAGAAGCACCCAGTATTTTACGTATACCAATTTCTTTCATCCGCTTTTCAAGCGTAAATGTTACCAGCCCAAATAAGCCTAAGCAGGCCAGCAATACCGCCAACAAAGTAAATATGTTGAAGATGTTGCTTAACCTGCTTTCGCTGCGGTATTGGGCAGCAAGCAAATCATCCACCCAATTAAAGGTGAAGGTCTTTTGGGGGTAAAACTGTTTCCACAATTTTTGTATAGAAGCTATAATGCGTTTATCAGTACCGGGGGCAACCCTAATGAGCATGGTTGCCCACTTTTCATCAGCATAAGCAGTTATAATAAATGGTTTTTCCTTCTCCAAAAAACTTTCGTTATGAAAGCCCTGGATAACCCCTATTGGAATATGCCTGAAATCCTCATCGGGCCTATCCAGTTTAGCTACTTTAAAATCATCCATATAGCTATCAGATACCAACACCTTTGTATACTCATGCCCTTTAGAGCTGGATGTGTCCGAGGCATTGGCAGGATCAAAAAAACGGCCATCTTTGAGATGAAGCTTTAATGTTGCGGGAAAATCAAGGTCGCAGCTAATAAACGATACATGCAGTACCTCATTCGGGTTACGGGGGTCCTTTGTATCAATACTCATAAACCCAGGGCCGTAAGATGGATACCAGTTAGCCCTGCTGGCACTTTTAATGCCCGGCAGGCGTAAAAGTTCCTTTTTAAAATCGTTGCCAGAGGTGCCCCAGTTAATAAACCCTAACTGCAACAGGTTGTTTTTATCGTAACCGGGGTCGGCATTTTTTAAATACCTGAACTGCTGGTTTATGGTGATGGATGCAATAAGCACAATTAATGCTATGGCAAACTGTGTAACAATAAGCGCTTTTTTAAGAATACCCATGCGCATATTGTTATTAATAACCCCCTTTAACGCATACACTGGTTTTATTTTTGAAAGCATAAATGCCGGGTACAACGCGGTAGCCATGCAAACAAACAATATGGTAAATGCGCTAAGGCAAAAAAGAGAGATGCTGTTAAACAATGTTATGGTTAACGGGTGGCCCAAATAGGTTTCTACAACGCGCAACGCCAGCCCATAAGCGCCAACCGCAATAATGAACGCCATTAAAAAAAACAGCAGGGCCTCCAGCAAAAACCTTGTTATAATATGCCCCCGCCCGGCACCCACCACTTTTGAAACAGCCGCCTCCCTCATACGCTCAATAGCCCTGGCTGTGGCCAGGTTTACATAGTTTATACAGGCGATAAGCAGTATTAATGCCGCAATGGCGCAATAGATGTATACCGCTTTAATGCTTGCATGTATACCTTGAGGTTCGTAATAATTTGAGCGCAGGTAAACATCTTTTATACTTTGCAAATAAAAGCTGCTGTTGTTTAACACCCCGCTGGTTTGTTTTTTATACCAGGCATTTAATTTAGCCTCAAATACGGTGGGGTTTGTTTGGGCACTCAGCAATAAATATTGTGGCATCATTGCAGGGCTGGCCCCCTCCGAAAATTGATTGTAAACGGAATTAGCCCCTGTAAGGTAAGACCGCAGCACAACCATTTGCGCCCGTAAATGCGTGTTGCCCGGAATATTTTTTATAACACCGGTAATAAGGTATTTGGTAGTATTACCTTCTGCCGTTTGATAAATCATTTTCCCCACGGGGTTTTCGTTTTTGTAATACGCCTCGCGTAGCTGCTGGGTAATTACAACATTATCTATACCTTCCTTTATTTGCTTAGGGTTTCCCTCAATAATGGTTAAATCTAACAAATCCCAAATGGTGTTCTCTGCCTCAAGGCTGTGTATGGTTACAGCCTCTTTTGTTTCACCAAACTTAATGTTGGTTTCAGCCACCTCCATACGGCAAAAGGCTTTTACCTCAGGAAAAACACGCTTTAACTCCGGCCCCAATCCCGAATAAACATTCGGCATTTCCGCTGTTCCATGATTTACACTTTGAACCCCGATAATTTTGTACAACTGGTTGGCTTTTGGCCATTGTTTATCGTACGAAAAATCGTCCATTGCAATGGAGGCCATTATTAAGCAGGCTGCCAGCCCTACCGCCAGCCCCAGCACATTTACAGTGGTGTACAGTTTACTTTTAAGCAGTTTGCGCAAAGCAATCTTCAGTTCAAATTTTAACATGTCAAGCGGTATAAAATTTAACAAATAGGTTTAGGCAACCGTGCCCCGGCAAGATGGGCCATAGCAGTTGTCCGGTTTGTGGAAAAGGATTTTGAGTTTGTATCTAAATGTATAAACAGTTTCTTTTACGGCAACATTAAAATTTTTTTCCCAGGCCTGGCGCAGCACTGCATCACTCCTCCCCCCTGCGGCATACCTCCCCTCTCTCTTAAAATTAATTTGCTATTGTGTAAAATATACACAACATTTGTATTGTTTAAAATTTTTATACAAATACCACCCAAAACGCTCGCCAATGAAAAGGATTTTTACCCTCGTTGTGTTTACTATTGCCGCTGCCATACAAGCCAAAGCGCAATTGTTATCATGGTCGCCCGCTTTTATACAGGAGGGTTCCACCCCCGTAACCATTACCATGGATGCGAGTTTTGGCAACAAGGGTTTGCTCAACTACACCCCCACCAGCGATGTATATGTGCATATTGGCGTAATTACCAATAAAAGCGCCAACAGTGGCGACTGGAAGCATGCCCCCTTTACCTGGGGCACCACTACCGCAGCGGCGCATGCCACTTACCTCGGCAGCAATAAGTGGAGCTTTACCATTACCGGCGGACTGAGGAGCTTTTTTAGCATGACGGATGCCAGCGAAAAGATTTTAAAAATAGCCATCCTGTTCAGGAGCGGCAATGGCAACAGCGCACAGCGCAATGCCGGTGGTACCGATATGTTTGTGCCGGTGTACGATAACGGCCTGTATGCCCGTATTGACCAGCCCTACCGCCAGCCGCTGTACGTCCCCAGCCCCGAACCTATTACCAAAAACATAGGCGATGCCCTTACTATAAACGCCAGCAGCAGCCAGGCGGGTACCTTAAACATTTATTTTAACGGCAGCCTGCTGGCAACCAGCAACACCACCCAAGCTGCGGCCAGTACAAATATTACAGCGCCGGGCAACCAGCAGGTTGTAGCTACAGCCACCAACGGGGGCATAACCTCGTCGGATACGCTAAACTTCCTTGTTTCGGCACCTACCACTGTGCAGGCCCTGCCCGCAGGTGTTACCGATGGTATTAATTACGAAGCTGGCGATACCAGCGCCACGCTGGTACTGTTTGCCCCCGGCAAGCAAACCATTTTTGCCGTGGGCGATTTTAACAACTGGCTGCCCAGCACCAAATACCAGATGAATGTTACGCCCGATGGCAACCGCTTCTGGCTGCGGTTAACGGGCCTTACCCCCGGTACCGAATACGCCTACCAGTACCTTATTGACGGAAGTCTTAAAGTGGCCGATTACAATACAGAGAAAGTTCTTGACCCATATAACGACCAGTATATTTCCAACACCACCTACCCCGGCCTGAAGGCTTACCCTACCGGTAAAACAACGGGCATAGTGAGTGTGCTGCAAACCGCCAAACCGGCTTACAACTGGCAGGTTACCAATTTTACCCGCCCCGATAAACGCAACCTGATGTTTTACGAACTACTGGTGCGCGATTTTACCGCCGCTGGCAACTGGCAAACCCTTAAAGATACCCTTAACTACCTTAAACGGCTTGGTATAAACGCCATTGAAGTGATGCCGTTTAACGAGTTTGAGGGCAACAATAGCTGGGGCTACAACCCAAGCTTTTACTTTGCGCCCGATAAAGCCTATGGCACCGAAACTGCTTTAAAACAGTTTATTGATGCCTGCCACGCACAGGGCATGGCCGTTATTATGGATATGGTACTTAACCACTCCTTTGGCTCATCGCCCATGGTGCAGATGTATTTTGATAATACAAACAATGTTCCGGCGGCCAATAACCCCTGGTTTAACCAGTACGCCACCCATGCTTATAATGTGGGTTACCAGTTTAACCACGAAAGCCAGGCCACCAAAGATTTTACCTACCGTGTACTAAACCACTGGCTTACCAATTACCATATTGACGGCTACCGGTTTGACCTTGCCAAAGGTTTTACCCAAACCCGCACCTGCGATGCGCAGGGCAACAACTGTAATGTTGCAGCCTGGGGCAATTACGATGCCACCCGCGTAGCTATTTGGGATACTATTTACAACCAGCAGCAACGCATATCGCCCAACAGTTATTGCATACTGGAGATGTTTGCCGATAACAGCGAAGAAACCGTGTATGCCAACCAGGGCATGCTGCTGTGGGGTAATTTGAACTTTAATTTTAACCAGGCCACCATGGGCTACCAGGATGGCAGCGATTTTAGCTGGGGCAGCTACACCGCCCGTGGCTGGAGCAATCCCGGCCTGGTTACCTACCAGGAGAGCCACGATGAGGAAAGGCTGATGTTTAAAAATGAGCAGTACGGCAACAGCGGTACCGGCTATAACATAAAAGTAATCAGCACCGGCCTGCAGCGCAACGCGATGGCTACCGCTTTTTGGGCAATGATACCCGGCCCTAAACTGATGTGGCAGTTTGGTGAACTGGGCTACGATTACAGCATTAACACCTGCAGCGATGGCACCACCATTAACAACAACTGCCGTACCGATGCCAAGCCCATTAAATGGAACTATTACCAGGATGCTAACCGCCGTGGCCTGTACAACGTGTATGCGGCGTTGTTTAAACTGCGCAGCCAGCCTGCTTATTTTAGCACCTTTACCACCGGCGCGGTTAATTACAGCCTTGCCAACACATCGCTGGTTAAATGGCTTAATGTGTCGGGCGATGCGCTTAAAATAGCTGTGATAGGCAACTTTGGCATTATACCGCAAACCACTACGGTTACTTTTCCGGCAGCGGGTACATGGTACAGCTATTTAACTGATTCTGTTACCACCCTTGCCAACGCCACCACCACCGTTACCCTGCAACCGGGCGAGTATTATGTGTTTACCAACATAAACCTGCGCCAGCTTATATTGCCGTTGCAATGGTTAGGCTTTACCGCACAAAAAGGGGCCAATAAAAGCATTGAGCTTAACTGGCAAACCGCCAACGAAATAAACAACAGCTATTTTAATGTGGAGCGCAGCATAGATGGCTTTACCTACAACACCATAGGCAGCGTACCCGCAGCCAAAGGCGGCAGCGCCACCCAAAACTATACATTTACCGATGCGCAGCCTTTTACCGGCCTAAACTACTACCGCCTTAAACAGGTGGATAAAGACGGGCAGTTTACCCGCTCAAAAACCGTGGCCCTTAGCATTAACGGCAGCAGCACGTTATGGCAGGTGTACCCTAACCCGGCACACGGCAGCACCGCCCTGCACGTTAACACCACCTTAGGCAAAGTACAGCTTGTATTAACCGACCTGCAGGGCAAAAAGGTGTACAGCCAAACTGTTACCGCCGCCACCGCAGGCCAGCAGGTTACCATACCGGTACAACACCTTGCCAAAGGCTTATACCTGCTTACCGTTAGCACCGGTAAAACCACGCGGACGGAGAAGGTTTTGGTGGAGTAAAAGGGTGAGAAATAAATGAAATGAACAGGGCCAGTGGAAAACGTTGGCCCTGTTTGTTTTTAGGGGAGATCAAGGAATTTTAAGCCCTGGTTTACTATTTTTCAAAGAAGCCGGTCCATTTGCCAACCTCAGAGACTCCTTCATTCACAAACATTCTTGTAAATTGAACTTAAGATTACCCGCCTAAAGTATAAAGCTATTTCAAAACGACACAGACACGACACATTCCAGAGCACCCCCCAACCATTTTCCTCCCTCATCGCCCAAAGATTACTATCTTCCCTCCTAAATCCTCTCTGTATGCAAAAATTGCTTTGTCTCTGTATGGCAGCCGTATGTGTAAGCGCCTGCAATACCCCCGTAACCAGCACAAAAAGCTTTGTGGAGGTAAGCGGGCTTGATTCGTCAATAAAACCCGGCGATAACTTCTTTGGCTATGTAAATGGCCGCTGGTACGATACGGCACAAATTGCGGGCGACCAAACTGGCGTTGGCTCGTACATGTTTTTAAACATTCCGCAAAAGCTGCTGCTGCAGAATATATTAGACAGTGTATCAAAAACCACCCATACACCGGGCAGTATCGACCAAAAAGTGGGCGATTTTTACGCTTCCGGCATGGATACCGTTACCATTAACCAGCGTGGCTATCAGCCCATACAACCCATACTGGCCCGTGTTGAAGCCATCAACAATGTGGAGGCGCTCACTAAATTTGTGGCGCAGGAAAACACCACCAATAACCATAGCATCATAAGCTTCGGTATTTCGCCGGACAATAAAAATAGCGGCATTAATATTGCCCATGTTTACCAGGCGGGCCTGGGCCTGCCAGACAGGGATTATTATTTTAAAACCGATGCGCCCACGCTGGCCATTCAGCAGGCATACAGGCAATACCTAAGCACGCTGTTTACGTTAACCGGCAGCGATACTGCCACCGCCAACAAGCTGGCTGGCGTAGCTTACGGCATTGAAAAACAATTGGCTGCCGTACACAAAACAAATATTGAGCAACGGGATATTAATGCCAACTACCATAAACTGGCCCTGGCGGCCATTAATAAAAGCCAGCCCAACATTGGCTGGTCCGCCATGCTGGAAACAATGGGGGCTAAAACAGACTCCATTGATGTGGCACAGCCTGCTTACTACGACAAGTTAAACACGCTGCTTACCACCATACCCCTTGCAGACTGGAAAACCTATCTTAAAGTAAGTACGGTGCAAACATACGCCTACGCGCTTAGCAAACCGTTTACAGATGCCTTGTTTGCGTTTAACAAGGTACTGTCGGGCCAGGTGGCGCAGAAAACCCGCATGCAGGAAATGACACAGAATGTGGATGCCTACTTAGGCGAGGCCCTGGGCCAGCTATATGTAAAAAGATATTTTAACGAGGATGCCAAAAAACGTGTGCTGGACCTGGTGAACAACCTGCAAAAAGCATTTGAGAACAGGATTAACCACCTGGACTGGATGAGCGACAGCACAAAACAAAAAGCCAAGGAAAAACTGTACGCCATCACCAAAAAAATTGGCTACCCCGATAAATGGCGTGACTACAGCAAGGTGGAGATTGTACGTACCAAATACTTTGAAAACCTGCAATCGCTAAACCAAAACGATTACCAGTTTCAACTGGCTAAATTAAACAAGCCGGTGGATAAAAGCGAGTGGGGAGCTACCCCATCTACCGTTACGGCGTACTACAACCCATCGTACAACGAAATTGTTTTTCCGGCGGGCATTTTGCAGTTTCCTTATTTTGATTTTGGGGCGGATGATGCCATTAACTACGGCGGCATTGGCATGGTGATAGGCCACGAGCTTACCCACGCTTTTGATGACCAGGGCGCACAGTACGATAAGGATGGCAACGTTAAAAACTGGTGGACGAAAGAGGATTACGAGAAATTCAGGGCCAAAACCCAGCGGGTGATTGATTTGTACAACACTTTTACCGTGCTGGATACCGTACATATTAAGGGGGCCCTTACCGTAGGTGAGAACGCTGCCGACAACGGTGGTATTGCCATTGCCTACGATGCCTTTAAAATGACCCCGCAAGGCCACGACACCACCAAAATAAACGGCTTTACCCCCGACCAGCGTTTTTACCTTTCCATCGCGCGAATATGGCGCGTAAAAACAAGGGATGCCTTTTTACGCATGTACGTTAACACCAACCCGCACTCGCCCGCTATGTGGCGCGTTAACGGCCCGCTGATGGGTGCCGCCCCTTTTTACAAAGCCTTTAATGTACAACCCGGCGATAAAAACTACCTGCCCGAAGATAAAAGGATAAAGATTTGGTAGGGTGATGGCCTTAAAATATAAATACCCCCTGTGGCATAAAACAACGATGGTTTTATGCCACAGGGGGTATTTTTTATAACAATTGCTTTGTATACTGGCCTGTTGCCCGCCTTTAAAACCAACCGCTGCTTTTTTTAAAATTATTTGCAGGCTTGCCCTACCTTTAAGGGCAACTATTTGTTTGCCATAAACTTAAATACAATGAAGCTACGCAACCTGCCGCTTACCTGCCTTACCTTAATTTTATTTGCTGTACTGCCGGGCTGTAACCAGAGCAACAGCACCGATAACAAACTAACCCCTCAGGAAAAAAGCGATGGCTGGTTGCTGTTGTTTAATGGTGCCTCAACGGATGGCTGGCACCTGTACAACAAAGGCAAACAGGCATCAAACTGGGTGGCCGACAGTAACCAGCTTATCTGCAATCCGCACCTGGTAAAAACATCGCACGACGACCTTGTTACTGACAGCAGCTATACCAATTTTGACATGATGTTTGAATGGAAAATATCCATTGGCGGCAACAGCGGTGTGTTTATAAATGTGCAGGAAGATACTGCCTATGGCACGCCCTGGGTTACCGGCCCTGAATACCAGTTGCTGGACAATGAAAACTCAACCGACCATAACCACAACGATACCACCCGCCAGGCAGGCTGCCTGTACAGCTTAACCGCGTTAAAAAACAATGCCGCCGCAAAGCCTTACGGCCAGTGGAACCAGGCCCGTATACAGCAGCAAAACGGCAAAGTTACCTTTTGGCTAAACGGTGTTATAAGTGCCCAGGAAGATCTTACCAGCCCGCGCTGGAAACAACTGGTGGCAGGCAGCAACCTGGGTAAATTTCCCGACTTTGGCAAGTTTACCAGCGGCAAAATTGCCCTGCAGGACTGGAACAAGGGCGTAGCCTTTAAAAACATTAAAATCAAGCTGTTGCCTTAAAGGCATTGTAACTTACGCACGTGCAGGGTAAACAGCCATGCATTGCTCCGTGTAAAAAGCTTAATCAAAATATTGATTGCTGAAATATTTACAGCGTTTACCGCCTATCCTGCCCGCTGCGGAACCTTTACGTTCCGCTGCGGGTTATACAAAAACACTATTTCTTCGTCTCCATTACCAGGCCCTGTTCTGGTACCCACTTATCGTATTCCATGTATTCGGCAATTTGTTTGGCACCTTCGGGGCTGTCAAGTTTAGATACAAGGTGCAACGCACCGTCAATACCTGCGGAAATACCCGCAGTGGTAATCACCCTGCCATTGTCAACAAAGCGGGTGTTTGCCAGCACTTTGGCACTGGGTACGGTGGCCTGTAAATCCTTTAAACTAAGGTGAAAGGTGGTAACGGTAAGACTATCCAATAAACCCGCGCGGGCCAGTATAAACGCCCCCGTACAAACAGAAAAATAATACTGCGTGGTGCTTTGGCGGGCTTTTATCCACGAAATAAGTTCCGGGTCGCGGCTGGGCGGGGTTGCGTTGCCGCCAAAAACAGCCAGTATATCAAAAGGCGGGGCATCGGTTATATCATAATCGGGTATAACTTTCAATAACCCCTGAGATTTGATGGGCTGCTTTGTTTTAGAGGCTGTAAATATGTTAAACCCTGCATAGGAAAATACTTCCAGCGGGCCAGCAAAGTCAAGCGCCTCTACACCATTCTGCAAGTAAAAGCAAATGGTAAGTTTTCTTTCGGCAGGCTTGTAAGCTGCTTTGTGTACAAGCGCCATGCCGCACATAGGGCATGTGCCTGGTTTGATGTACAAAACAGTATCGCAACTGCCGCAGGGCGGGCAAACAAAGGTATCAGCAGGCTGCTTTTGCGCAAATGCTTTAAATCCCATACACAGCAGTACAATAAACAATAGTTTTTGCATAAACAATATTTTACACAAAACTACCCTGCGTTATGCCACACCACAGGGACAAACCGGCGCAGTATCAGGACAAACCTGCCAGCCCCTTATGCAAGGCACGCTCCTGCTTTTGTAAAATGGAACGCAGTTGCGTGGCACTGTTAAAGCCACATTGCCGGGCCACCGCATCGGTTTTATGCCCCTGGTTAAGCAGTTGCAGGGCTTTTTCTACCCTAATCTTTTCCATATAACCGCCTATGGTAATACCTGTTACTGTTTTAAACATACGGGTAAGGTTACGCGGGCTCATATACACCAATTCGGCAAGGGCCGGTATGGTAATTTTTTGGTGCAGGTGGTGTATTATCCAGTCCTGCACGGTATGTACCTGGTCGTTTACATGCTGGCGGTGCTGCAGGTAAATGCTATCCTGCGCGTTATCGCCATCGCGGCGTATATACACTACCAGCTCGCGGGCAAGCTGCCAGGCAAACTGTGCGCCATGCCGCTGTTCCATTATATGCAGGGCCATATCAATGCCGGTGGTAATACCCGCGCTGGTGTAAATATTGCCCGATTGAACAAACAGGCGGTTTTGCATAACCATTGCTCTTGTAAACTGCTGCTGCAACCTTGCACAGTAGCGCCAGTGCGTAGTACAGGCAATACCATCTAAAAGCCCCGCCTGTGCTAGCGCAAACGCACCCGTACAAATAGAGCATATTACCGCATTGGCAAGGCTTGCCTGCCGCAGCCATGCATAAAACTGCGCATGATTGGTTTTCGTGTATTCCCCCACCACAAAGCCGGGTATAAAAATAATATCGCCCTCCGCAGGCTGCACCTGCGCCAGCGGGGCCATGCCCGTAACACCCAACCCTGCGGAAAATTGCTCGCCTGGGTTTTCGGCCACAAACACAACCTTGTAAGGGTGGCCGTATTCGGCTGCCTCGTAAAATACCTGCAACGGCCCGGCAAGGTCAAGCGCGTGTACATGGCTGGCTATAAAAAATATTACCCTGTTACTCATTGGTTAATTGTTGAGTACAGGGCAATATTAAAGTATGTGTATGGATTTTTATGCAGCGATGAGGCCAAACGGTTAAAGCCCGGCCTGCAAAGGTTTTACCGTGCTACTTCCCCACCATTTTTTGCATCTGGGCAGGGTAGCGTGCGCCCTGTACCTGAATGTTGGCCAGCGCCGCGTTAATGGCAGCCAGGTCGGCGGCACTAAGGGTTATACTGGCCCCGCCCAGGTTCTCGTGCAGGCGATGCAGTTTAGTGGTGCCCGGTATGGGTACAATCCAGGGCTTTTGCGCCAGTAACCAGGCAAGGGCTATTTGGGCAGGGGTGGCCTGCAGTTGTGCCGCTATGGCACCTAGCACCTCCACAAGGGCCTGGTTGGCTATGCGGTTTTCTTCCGAAAAGCGGGGCACCACATTGCGAAAATCAGTTTTATCAAAGGTGGTGCTGCCATCTATTTTGCCGGTTAAAAAACCCTTACCCAATGGGCTGAAAGGCACAAAACCTATACCCAGTTCTTCCAGCGTGGGTATAATTTCTTTTTCAGGTTCCCTCCACCATAAGGAGTATTCGCTTTGCAGGGCAGTTACCGGCTGCACCGCATGCGCCCTGCGTATGGATTGCGCCCCCGCTTCAGACATGCCAAAATGCCTAACCTTACCCTCTGCAATCAAATCCTTCACCGTTCCGGCCACGTCTTCCACAGGCACCTCGGGGTCTACACGGTGCTGGTACAGCAAATCAATCACATCTGTGTTACGGCGCACCAACGCAGCTTCAGTAACAGCCCGACTGTTTTCGGGGCGGCTGTGGGTGCCCTGCGTGGGCACCCCATTTTTAAACCCGAATTTTGTAGCAATCACCACATTTTTGCGAAAAGGCTGTAACGCTTCGCCCAGCAGCAGTTCGTTATCGTAAGGGCCATACGCTTCGGCCGAATCAAAAAAAGTAACGCCTGCATCGTACGCGGCGCGTATAAGGGCAATGGCCTCCTGCTTGTTGGTGGCAGGGCCATAACCAAAACTCAACCCCATACAACCCAGCCCCAGGGCCGATACCTCCAACCCGCTTTTGCCTAATATTCGTTTTTGCATACCTGTTATTATTTTGTACTGCAAAGTTGTTGGCATTTGCGTTGGCAAAAGGTATACAGGTTACGGATTTATGTACCATTATTCCTGTTTTAGCGGGTCGGCTCTGCCGCAAAGCATTTAAAAAGGTATTTTTGAACAGATAAAACAACAGCGCTATGGATACCTTGCGGCGGTTTGAAACCATACACGATTACAACAGCTTTAACAACAACGAAACCAGGCACCCGCTGGTAACCGTTATTGATTTTTCCAAAGCGGCCCCGCGCCAGGGTTCGCGTATGTATTTTGGCTTTTATACCATTATTTTAAAAGATGTAAAGTGTGGCGACCTGGCCTACGGGCGGCATATTTACGATTACCAGCAGGGTACCCTGGTGTTTTTGGCACCGGGGCAGGTTGCGGGCATGAACAGCAAGGACGATATCTACCAACCCAAGGGCCATGCGCTGGCCTTTCACCCCAACTTTATACATGGCACCGCTTTGGGGCAGCAAATACACGACTATACTTTTTTCGGCTACCAGTCTAACGAAGCGCTGCATTTATCGGAACGGGAGCGGAAAATTGTGCTGGATTGTTTTGCAAAAATTGAATACGAGCTGGAGCAGGCCATTGATAAGCACAGCAAAAAGCTGATTGTATCGAACATTGAACTTTTTTTAAACTACTGCACCCGATTTTACGACCGCCAGTTTATTACCCGCAACGATGCCCATAAAGGCATACTGGCGCGGTTTGAGCATTTGCTGAACGAGTATTACCGGGGGCCTAAACCGCAACAACTGGGCCTGCCTTCGGTGGCATACTGCGCGGGCGAACTGCACATTTCCCCCAGCTATTTGGGTGACCTTATTAAAAAAGAAACCGGTAACACCGCACAGGAATACATACAGTGGAAGGTGATTGATGTAGCCAAAACAAGAATATTTGACGAAAGCAAATCTGTTAGTCAGCTTGCCTACGAGCTTGGCTTTAAATACCCACAGCATTTTTACCGTTTGTTTAAGCAACGCGTAGGCCACACCCCTAATGAATACAGGGTGTTGAATTGAGGGGGGATTTGCGTGTATTGCGCAAAAAAGCTTGTATAGAGTGTTATGCTACTTTTTCCGGGGTGGCATAGTAGCTGCTTTTTCATTCTTCTTCACGCCCCTCTCATCAAAAAGCAAAGCAATTCTTTCCGTTTCTGTTACTATCATTTCCTCAAAGCTATCCCATGTGTTTAAAGGCTTTACCGTTTTTCTGGAACACCGGTGTACTTTACCTGTTTTGTTATCAATGTATAAAAGCGAACCATCCCAGTTATAACTACCTATAAAGAAATGGAAAGGACTTGCATCATCAACCCTTTCAAATGTATTTCTTGTATCTATCGAAAACGGTTGCCATGCATCTTCAATGCTTCTTCCCATTCTTTTCCGCAAACCATGCAAGGAAAGTGTTGCAACAAAAAACATTAACCCATTTGAATGATGTGTTAAAAAGTGTGCATAGGCATCAGGCACCTCTACCCCTGTTTTATATTCAATCAGGTAAATTTCTTCTTTGCTCAAGACAGGATAAATGTTATGCAGCCACGCTAAAGGTGCTATGTGGGGGGCTTTACCAACCAATATTGTCCCATCTGCCAAAACTTGCTGCCCAATAAATGAATAATTATTAATCACAGCTTTAACCTTATCAAAGTAGTCCATATAATTTAGTCAGGGTTTTACATTACGTGGCAATTGCAAGTTAAGCAGAAATCAGTATCAGGCTTTTATACAAAGCATTCCTTATCAACCCACTGCATTTTCCAAATTACAAAGTATTCAAAGGCAGGCTAACCCCAAGCTCAAATTACTTACCTCAAGTTGCACCAATACCGTAAACCCAATTAGCCCAACTACCCTTACTCTGCTGCGGGCGGGGCAATACAATCAATTACCCCAATTTATTGTACTTTTAGTCCTTATGGTGCCAGCTTTTTCCATTATTAAACTAACACCCGAACTTAGCAGCAGGTATGCAGCAACG
>CAZRDD010000050.1:0-2444 GCA_964598675.1 uncultured Parafilimonas sp. | reverse complement strand
ACGCCTTCGCTGCCGCACCGGCATACATACGAGGAAATTATAATTGTTAACACTGGCAGCCCAACACACGTAATTGACTTTAACAGGCAGGCTATTACACCCCCGGTAGTAATATATGTTGCCCAGGGTAAAATACACCAGTTTTTGCCCGATAACCAAACAGAAGGATGGGCCATACGCTATGCAAACGAGTTTATACCTGAAAGCAGTTTTCACTACTACTCAAATTTTGCGGAAGCGCTTTATTACCCGTTGCAACAACAAGGCTGCCTTAACAAGTTTAATACGCTGTGCGAAATGATGCTTGATGAATATAGCGCCTCGCACCCGGATATGAACATGATTAAGCACCTTTTGCTGGCCCTGCTGTCGCGCCTGGAGACGGAGGCCGGGAGCAAAAACCGCCTTAAAAACGAAACCAGCAACGTTAATACACAAGTGGCAACGTTTAACAGCTTTCTTGCCATATTAGACCAGCACTACAAACGGCCAGCAGGTGTAGAGTTTTATGCCCACAAGCTAAATATGAGTGTACGTAACCTAAACCTTATTTGCCATGCGGTATTCAATAAAAGCGTATCCGAAATTATTGAAGCCCGCAAGCTTACTGAAGCACGGCAATTGCTGGCAGGCTCCTCCATGTCGGTTTCTGAAATTGGGTATGAGCTTGGTTACAACGAAAAAGCCTATTTTACCCGCGTGTTTACCAAAAAAACCGGCGTAACCCCCACAAAGTTCAGGCAGCAGGTACAGGCCATAACTGCTTAAAAGTACAACAGGTTTACCGGTATGTGTAACCATGCCCCTTGCTAATTGGCGGAGCTTTGCAGTATTAAATAATATTTGATATGAAAAAGTTAGCAAATACTTTTTACGCAGTAAGCTTAATAGCTGCAGTAAGCTTAACCACCTTTAGTTGTACCAGTGGCGGCAATGGAGCAAACCAGTCCGAAACAGACTCCCTTCGCACACAGATACAGCAACTGGCTGCTGGCAACGAGGCGGTTGCCAAAAACCTTATTACCTTTGATACGCTTGACTTTACTGTTTTTACTAACCAGGATTGGACACGTTTACATGAGAGCCATGCAAAGGATATTAAAGTAAACTGGCCCGACGGACATTTTACCATGGGGATAGACAGGCACATAGCCGACCTAAAGGCAATGTTTGTTTACGCACCCGATACAAGAATTAAAGAACACCCCATACGTTTTGGCAGCGGCAACTTTACGGCTGTAACCGGCATAATGGAAGGTACTTTTACAAAACCTATGCCTATAGGCAATGGCAAGTTTATACCACCCACCGGCAAGGCTTTTAAACTGCCTATGGCAACCATCGGTATATGGAAAAACGGGGTAATGACAGAGGAGTATTTGTATTGGGATAATCAAACCTATATGAACCAGCTTGGCCTGGGCAAATAACTTAGGTTGAGAAAGCACCTGATTAACGCATTAAAGCCGATGCATTTTTTGCATACGGCTTTACATATAAAAACGGTATGTAATTTTACCGGACATTTATTGTTGAGCTGGCAATTACATTGGTGCCGCTTTTACACAATAAAATATCTGGTAAAAAATTGCAAACAAGCAATTACAAAACCAATGAACCGTAAACAATTTTTACAGGCAATGGCAGCATTGCCGGGAGGAGCATATATGATGAACATGAAAGAACTGGCAGGCATGGTAAAACCTTTTAGCACCACCACGCAGCAAATGCCTGTGCTGTTTTTGGGCCACGGCAGCCCCATGAACGCAATTGAGGAAAATGAATTTGTGCAGGGCTTCAGGCAGGTGGGCAAAGAGATACCGAAGCCAAACGCCATTATTTGCATTTCGGCCCACTGGGAAACCAAAGGCACTTTTGTAACGGCGATGGAAAAACCGCGCACGATACACGATTTTGGCGGCTTTCCCCCCGCGTTGTACCAGGTGCAATACCCGGCACCGGGCAGCCCGGCACTGGCAAAGGAAACAGCGGAACTGATTACCACCACCACCACGGGCTTAGACCAAACCTGGGGGCTTGACCACGGTGCCTGGAGCGTTATTAAACACCTGTACCCTGCGGCTGATGTACCCGTTATACAAATGAGCCTGGATTATACCAAGGCCCCGCAATACCACTACGAGCTGGCGAAGGAACTGGCAGCCCTGCGCAAAAAAGGCGTACTTATTATTGGCAGCGGCAACCTGGTGCATAACCTGCGCATGGTGGCCTGGGATAAGCTTAATGTACCTGATTTTGGATACGACTGGGCATTAGAAGCCCGCGCTAAAATGAATGAGTATATTTTGAGCAATAACCACAAACCGCTGATTAACTATGCCGAACAGGGCAGGGCTTTTCAACTGGCCATCCCCGCGCCAGACCGTTACCTGCCGTTGTTATACACCCTTTCTCTAAGACAGTAGTGCGAGCAACTAATCCTG
>CAZRDD010000049.1:0-16702 GCA_964598675.1 uncultured Parafilimonas sp. | reverse complement strand
GAAAAAGAAATAATGTAGGCTTCCTGGCCAGGGCCTTCAACTTTAATGTTTTGATACATTAAGTACACCAGGCTGCCATTTTTATGCATAATCCTGAAAATGCCTTTTAGTTTCTGGCTGCTTTGCAGGGGGGTAAGGTAATTTTCCTGGAACAGCGGTTTATCTGCTTCAGGCAAAAATATGGTAATACTTTTGCCAATAGCTTCGGCGGCTGTGTAGCCTGTTTGCTCAGTAAAAGCCGGGTTTATATCCTGTATAATACCTGCGGGTGTGTGTGTGCATATAATAGCCTGGCTGTAATCAAACAACTCCCGGTACTTACGCTCCTTTAACTCAATTTGCTTTTCATACTCCTTGCGCTGTGTTATATTGTAACCATAGCCAATAAGCAGTTTAACCTCATTCTTTTCATCCAGTACGGGGCTTACTTTGCGTATATGATAACTGGTGGTGTTATTTTTTTCAATTTTTTCCTCCCACTCTATTTCTTTTTTGTCTTGCAGCACTTTTTCAAAAGTGGCGTTCCTTTTTTCGGCAATAGCAATGTCTATCCCTCTTTCCCTGCAAAACTCAAAGTCGGTTTTGCCGATGATCCATTTGCGTATTTCGCTGTTTTTAATAGCCTCCGGATTTACAAAAAGATACCTTAGCCCAGGTGAGAAAACCGCTATGTCGGATGGGATTTTGTTTAGAATATCTTCGTAAAAGTATTTTTGCTCGTTTATAAGCTCCGATACTTTTACCATATCGGTTTCGTCATAAAATATCCAAACATGCCCTATGTATATTCCTTTTAAAACAAAGGGGGAGTAATCTCTAAAAATAATACGGCCATCGGTTGTTTCAATGCGGTCGTTTAGTACAGGTTGCCGTTGGCTAATAACTTCCAGCACCCTTTTTTCAATTGCTTTTGGGTCTTTAAAAAGGCCTGCTATCTTACTTAGGATTTCAAAGGTGTTGGTTCCGGCAATATTTAAAGCATTGGTAGTAAGGCTAAAAAAATCGCACAGCTTTTGGTTGGCAGCTACTACAGTACGGTTATTATCAACCAGCATTGTGGGGTAGGGCATGTTGTGTATAAATGCCTGTACCCACAAATTATTGTGCAGCGTAAGTTGTGTTTCTGTTGAAATTGGATTTTCTTCTGCCATACCCTCTAAGCCCCTCTGCTTTTATAAACAAGCGTTGTTAAGCTTTACTGCGTTATACTACCCTGTCGTGCTTTTTAACCAAATAAAGTTCGTTGTTTTGTATCATTCTGTAAATAGTAGATTTACCAATATCTAATTTTTTTGCCACTTCCACCACATCGTATTCGTTACTGTCAAGCAAGTGTTGTATCAGTTTTATATTAAAATCTTTAAGGGTAAGCCCGCCGTTGTCAATGTTAAAAATACTGGCTGAAGGGCCCGTGCTTTCACTAACAAGCTGCAGGTGTTCCTCATTAATCTCCTCATCGTCGCTTAGCACACAAGCCAGTTCAATAATCGATTTCAACTCTCTGATATTGCCGGGAAACGGGTATTGCATTAGTTTTTTCTTGGCTTCAACCGACAGATTTTTCTTAACCGTTTGGTTTTCGGCGCAAAACTGCTCTATAAAGTTACGGGCAATTAAAATAATGTCATTGTCTCTTTCTCTCAATGGCGGCAGGTGTATTGGCAGGCCAAGCAGGCGGTAATAAAGGTCTTCTCTAAAGCGGCCTTTTTTAACTTCCTCCAGTAAATTACGGTGGGTGGCCACTATTATGCGTACGTTAATCTTAATTATTTCGTTGCTGCCCACCCTTGTAACCTCACGTTCCTGCAGGGCACGCAGCAATTTAGCCTGCATGTTAATATCCATCTCGCCAATTTCATCCAGAAAAAGGGTGCCTTTATTAGCTTCTTCAAATTTACCCAGCCTGCGCGACGAGGCACCGGTAAACGAACCTTTTTCGTGGCCAAACAACTCGCTTTCCAGCAACTCCCTGGGTATGGCTGCCACGTTAATGGGTACAAACGGCATTTTCTTCCGTTCCGAGTTAAAGTGGATTGATTTTGCCACCAGCTCCTTACCGGTACCTGTTTCGCCGGTAATGGAAACTGTAATGTTGCTGGAGGCGGCCTTTTCCATCAGGTTAAAGGTCTTCTTAATAGCAGCGCTGTTGCCAATAATTATTTTTTGGAAATTGTATTTTTTCTCAACCTCTTTTTGCAGGCTTTCAATTTCTTTTTTCAGGTCAATGTTCTCGCGCAGGTTTTGTATGGCCATCCACAACTTATCCTGCGTATCAGCATCTTTGGTAATATAGTCGTGCGCGCCTTTTTTAAAAAGGCCTATTGCCACCCTTATGTCTTCCTGCCCCGAAATAATAATCACCTTTGTATCAGGGCTCTGCTCCCTTATTTGCAACAGCAGTTGGTCGCCGGTAGCATCGGGCAGGGTATAATCAAGCGTTACTATATCAGGTTTCTCGTGTATGCAGGCCAATACTTCTTTGCCAGAACCAAATTTTCTAACAAGGTAATCAGGGTTTAACGACAGAAAATGCGCCAGTACCGAACTGTAAATTACATCGTCTTCTACTACAAATATGTTTATGGGCTTTTGCTTCATGTACTGCAAGCGTGTTTATAAAGGTTTTCTCATTTGGGGCAAAAATTAATACATTTACACTGCTCCAGCAAATTAGCATTGTTGTTAGTACAATTTTACCGCTTCTACTTTTTTTACAGGCAAATTAACGTTAAAGATTATTTTTGTTTTATGATGGTAAATAACGCCCTTATTGAAAACCTGGCCCATCTTGCCAGGCTTGAGTTTAGCACTGAGGAAAAAGAAGGTTTGCAAAAAGACCTGCAAAGCATGATTGCGTTTGTTGAAAAACTTAACGAGGTTGATACAACGGGTGTTAAACCATTGCTGCACATGGGCAGTGCGGTAAATGTTTTTAGGGAAGATGAGGTAAAGGGGTCCGTAGCCCGCACGGAAGCCCTTTTAAATGCACCGGTAACTGATGGTACTTTTTTTAAGGTAACCAAGGTAATACCGGCAAATTTAAAAGAGGCGGGTAAAAACTAACGCTAACATTATTCACGCTTGTGCAGCCTTCTGTAACCGGGGGTGCCTGGGGTAAACAACTAATAGTATGCAGGGTATTATTCATTTAGAAAATTTACGTAAAAGCTATTTTATGGGCGACCAGGCAATACCTGTATTAAAAGGTATTTCGCTGGATATTTTTAAAAATGAATATGTTGCCTTAATGGGCCCCAGTGGTAGCGGTAAAAGCACGCTGATGAACATTTTGGGCTGCCTTGATACCCCTACCGGCGGTAAATATGTATTGAATGGCAAGGATGTTAGCCAAATGACGGATGATGAGCTTGCCGATGTGCGCAATGTAGAAATAGGCTTTGTATTTCAGCAGTTTAACCTGTTGCCCAGGCTTACAGCGGTTGAGAATGTAGCGTTGCCGCTTGTGTACGCTGGTATAAGCAAAAAAGAGCGTACCGAGCGTGCCATGGAAGCCCTTAAAAAAGTTGGCCTTGCAGAAAGAAGCCACCATAAAAGCAACGAAATGAGTGGTGGCCAGATACAGCGTGTGGCCATTGCGCGCGCCATTGTAAACAATCCATCGCTGTTGCTGGCCGATGAACCTACAGGTAACCTTGATACCAAAACATCTGCGGAGGTGATGGAGATTTTTGGCAACATACAGGCTGCGGGTAACACGGTGGTGCTGGTAACCCATGAAGAAGATATTGCTGCCTATGCAAAAAGGGTGGTAAGGTTAAGGGATGGCCTGGTTGAAACCGACCTGCCTACTGCTAATAAACACATGGTGGTAACTGTTTAGGGTAAACCACTCCCGGAAAATTGACTTTAGCAATAACCATAGGGACTTTGATTGTTAATATTACAATTGCCCCTCTACTCTCATATATTTATTACTGCTCCTTTTCTCTTACCTGCACAAACGCATGGTATTGCGCCTTTTGTTTATCCTGAACAATAAGCTGGTTACAATTGTTTCATCAAATAAACGTATTTGCATTTAATTCGTGTTTTAATCAGCTTGATACAATATGGCCACTAAAATTTACACAAAAACCGGCGATCTGGGTAAAACCTCATTAATAGGCGGCACTAAAGTGCCTAAAAGCCATATACGTATTGAAAGCTATGGAACGGTGGATGAGCTAAACTGCTTTATTGGTATGGTGAGCGATTACCTTTCCGACAGCCACACCAAAGTTGTTTTAAAGGAAATACAGGACAGGCTGTTTACCATAGGCTCCTCCTTAGCCTGCGACCCTGATATGGATACTAAAATGGAGATACCGGATTTAAAGGAGGAAGATATAACCTTGCTGGAAAGAGAGATAGACCACATGAACGATGCACTGCCACCCATGAAGCATTTTATATTGCCCGGCGGCCATTTGGCGGTAGCAACAGCGCATGTTGCCCGTTGCGTTTGCCGCCGTGCTGAGCGTGCCTGTGTAAACATGCAGGAACACCAGTTGTTTGTGGAGCCCCTGGTGATAAAATACCTTAACCGCCTGAGTGATTATCTTTTTGTATTATCCCGCTACGCAGGGCATTTGCTTAATGTGCCTGAGGTGATTTGGAAGCCCAGGATGTAGTGAGTGGGTACAAACATTTTTGGGTGATAAAAAAGAAACCGTCCCAGAAGAAGCCGGGACGGTTATTTAAACAAACACAACTTAAAAGTTTATAAAATGCCAGCCAGCTCCAGGCTGCGCTTTTTTAAATTACGTATTTCAATGTTTTCAATAATGGGCTGTGGTGTAGCTATAAGCGATATGCCTTGGTGCTTCCACCATTTATGCGCCACCAATTTTTCAAAATGTATAACGCCCACCAGGTAGCTTCTTTCCTGCCCGCCATGCCATTCCTCAATCCATTCAAATTCGTCTTTAGGTACCTCGTTAAGTTTATCGAAGCTTACGTACACACGTATGTAAAAGTCGTTGCTTAGTTGGGATGGTGTATGGTGATACAGTTTTTTATACTCATAATGGTAATCGTACCGCAGTGCCGAAATATCGCTCAGTACAGCACTCGCCGTAGGGAAGCTGCCAGCGCCCTTGCCATAAAAAAACTGCTTGTCGGAGAAGCCGCTTTCTATTACCACGCCATTATACTCATTGCGTACAAAGCTCAAATGGTCTTCGCGGGTTACAAACTGTGGCAGTACAAAGGCTGCAACCTTGCCGCTTTTTAGTTTTTGTGCCTGTGCCACCAGCTTAATGTCAAAGCTTTTTTCTTTGGCAACATTGGCATCGGTTAACTGTATGTTTTGTATACCGGTAAATAAAATTTCGGCAGGCTGGGTAACAATACCGTAAGCATGGGTTAATAAAAAGGTCCATTTGTTAAGGGCATCGTAACCTTCCACATCCAGTTTGGGGTTGCTTTCAGCAAAGCCTAATTGCTGGGCCAGCAGCAATGCTTCGCCATACGCCAGCTTATCCTCAAACATTTTGGTTAATATAAAGTTGGTTGAGCCGTTTACAATAGCGCGTATGCCATGCAGCAGGTCGTTATCGTAATACTCCTCTAGGTTACGTATTACCGGTATGGAGGCGCAGGCAGCCGCTTCGTATAAAAAAGGCAGGCCTGTTTGCTGTTGCAGGGCCAGTATTTCAGGCAAATGCTCAGCAATCATTTTTTTACTGGCGCTCACCACTGCTTTACCCTGGTGCAATGCCGTTGACACAATGTGAAAAGCCGCATCAGCATCATCAATCACCTCTACAATAACATTTATATCCTTATCAAAAAGCAGGTCGTCTTTCTCGGTGGTAAATAGTTCAGCCGGGGCATTTCTTTTTTTGCCAGCATTTTTAATACACACTTTTTTTATTTGCGCCTTGAGAGATGGGGTTTGCTGCAGCACTTTGTACAACCCTTCGCCTACCACACCAAAACCAAACAGCCCAATTGTTAGCGCTTTATGTTTATCCATGTTTCGTACTATTTATATGTTTAATGTTCGCTTATGTTAATATTTGTTTGCCAGCTTATTTAACCTGGCCTTTTTCTAAAAAGTCTTCAATCAGCCCCGTTATCTGCTCATACTCCAATAAAAAGCCATCATGCCCATAATGCGAATTAATAATGGCTAACTCTGCATTGGGTATATGTGCCGCCAGCAGTTCCTGTTCTGCCGGGGGAAATAAAATATCTGATGATATGGCAATTACCAGCGTTTTGGCGGTTATGCTGCCAAGCGCTGCGTGTACACTGCTTCTGCCACGGGCAACGTTGTGTTTATCCATGCTCTGGCTTAAAAAATAATAGCTGAAGGCATTAAAGCGCCTGGCTAATTTCTGGCCTTGGTAGTGCTGATAGCTTTCAGCTTTGGTAACCTGTTTATCAACAGGCAATAATTCGGTATCAGCCGTGTACCCCTGTTGGGAGAGGGCATAGGTATCGTAATGCCGGTAGGAGAGCAGCGCTATGCTGCGGGCAACCTTCATGCCCTCAACGCCCGCTTCGGCATCATTATTCTTCCAGGTGGGGTCATTTTCAATACACCACCGCTGCGATACATTAAACGCAACACCCCACGATGAGTGGTGTGCGTTGGTGGCAATGGGTACTATGTATTCAAACAATTTAGGCTCCTCAATGGCCCACTCCACCAGTTGCTGGCCACCCATACTGCCGCCAATGCCAATATGCACTTTGGTTATGCCCAAGTGCTGCTTAAGGTGTTGATAAGCCCTGATCATATCCCTGGTGGTAAACAACGGAAACTGGTGATAGTAAGGCTCATTTGTTCCGGGGTCGGTATCCAGCGGGCTTATACTGCCATAACAACTGCCCGGTACGTTAACACAAATAATAAAATATTTTGCGGGGTCAAAAAGGGTGTTTTCGCCCACAAGCCCCGGCCACCATTCAACAGGGTTGCTGTTGGCCGTAAGGGCATGAAATATCCACACTACATTACTGCCAGCTTCGTTAAGCTTGCCATAAGTGGTATACGCAAGGTGAAAACCTTTTACTGTTTTGCCGCTTTCTAAGGTAAAAACGTGTTCGTATCTGTAAGTTTTGTACGACAAGAGAAATTTGTTGGTTTAACGTTCAAGCAAAAAATGCAACATTTGAAATTTGGGAATTTGAAAATAGAGGAGGGTGCTTTAACTTGAGATATACTCAGTTAGTAAACCCTTTCAAATTATCAAATTCCCAAATTTTCAAATTATTTAGGCCGATACTTTTTCAAAAGCCTGTTCAAAATCGGCCTTAATATCTTCAATATGTTCAATTCCTGTGCTCACCCTTACCTGGTTGGGTAATACACCTGCTGCAAGTTGCTCTTCAGCACCAAGCTGCTCGTGTGTGGTAGAAGCCGGGTGAATTACCAGTGTTTTAGCATCGCCTACGTTGGCAAGGTGGCTGGCAAGTTTAAGGTGGTTAATAAAATCAGCCGCTTTTTCCTTACCGCCTTTTATGCCAAATTGTAAAACGCCGCCAAACCCATTGGTTAAATATTTTTTTGCCAGGGTGTGGTATGGGCTGCTTTCCAGGCCGGGGTACCATACATATTCCACCTGCGGGTGTGCTTCCAGCCACTGGGCAAGTGCAAGGGCATTATCTGTATGGCGCTGTACACGCAGGCTTAGTGTTTCAATACCCTGTAACAGCAAGAACGAGTTGAAAGGGCTTAATGATGGGCCAAAATCCCTTAATCCCTCAACCCTTGCACGTATAGCAAAAGCAATATTGGGCAGGCCAAGCGGGTTGCCTTCGCCAAACACATCCCAGAATTTTAATCCGTGGTAACCTTCGGATGGCTCGGTAAACGCAGGAAATTTGCCATTGCCCCAGTTGTAGTTACCGCCATCAATAATAACACCGCCAATAGAGGTGCCGTGGCCGCCTATCCATTTTGTGGCAGATTCAACCACCACGTTTGCACCCCATTCCAGCGGGCGGAAGAGGTAGCCACCAGCGCCAAAGGTGTTGTCAACAATCAGCGGCAGGTCGTGCTCTTTTGCAAGTGCTGCAATTTTTTCAAAATCGGGTATATTAAGGCGTGGGTTACCAATGGTTTCAAGGTAAATAGCCTTTGTATTTTCGTCAATCAGGGGTTTAAATTTCTCCACTTCATCGCCATCAGCAAAGCGGGCTTCAATACCCAGGCGTTTAAAGGCAACTTTAAACTGGTTGTAGGTGCCACCGTACAGGTAGGAGGTAGAAACAAAATTGTCGCCAGCCTGTAAAATGTTGTTTAATGCCAAAAATTGTGCTGCCTGGCCAGATGCTGTTGCCAGTGCGGCCACACCACCTTCCAGCGCAGCAAGGCGTTGTTCAAAAACATCGGTGGTGGGGTTCATAATACGGGTATAGATATTGCCAAAAGCACGCAGCCCAAAAAGGTTGGCCGCATGTTCGGAATTGTCGAAGCCGTAAGATGTTGTTTGATAAATAGGCACTGCACGGCTTTTGGTGGTTGGGTCAATTTGCTGACCAGCATGCAGTTGCAGCGTCTCGAAGCGTAGTTTGCTCATTGTTTAAATTTTTTGTTACCTGTTGTAAAATGAAAATTATTGATAAGAAGAAAGTGAAGCATTTGCAGGGGCCAGGTATGGCTTAAAGCGTACAACAACAGCAACAACACCCGTAATTTATGGCAGGCAGTACAAGTATTGTTGTTTGTTTTATATTCATTATCCTACAAATTTAATAGACATTCCATTTCAATTATCAAATTTTTTATTTCAACAGTTTAATTATTTGTTATTATAAATACAATCCTTATCAAAACAAGTTGTTTTATCTGTTGCAAAAAATGCGGTTTATCACATAAAACCAGTGTTGTTATAGTGTGCTGATTACCAGCGCATTTAGTTTTGTAACTGTGCAGCTGCAGTAAGCAGCGTATTTAATGCAGCCTCGGGCTGCGTTTCAGTATACGCATCGCCTGCCTGTAGTTTGGTAAAAGCCTGGTCA
The DNA here is from genome assembly GCA_964598675.1 of uncultured Parafilimonas sp. Lineage (GTDB taxonomy): Bacteria > Bacteroidota > Bacteroidia > Chitinophagales > Chitinophagaceae > JABDFW01. The sequence continues at coordinate 7,729 of CAZRDD010000049.1, read as the reverse complement.
AGGTCGTTCACCAGGTCATCCGCTTCTTCCAGCCCCACGCTTAACCGTATAAGGCTGTCTGCAACACCGGCACCCCTGCGTTTTGCAGCCGGTATTGATTTGTGGGTCATGTTAGCGGGGTGGCACAGCAGGCTTTTAACACCACCAAGGCTTTCTGCCAGTTTAAACAGTTGTGTGCTGGTAACAAATTTTACGGCAGCCGCTTCGGTATCGTTCTTCAGCGTAAACGAAACTATACCACCAAAGCCTTTTGCCTGCTGTTTGGCAACAGCATGGTTATGGTGGGTTTTAAGCCCCGGGTAATACACTTTATCAACCAGCGGGTGTGTTTGCAGGTATTCTGCAACAGCCTGTGCGTTGGTGCAGTGCTGTTTTACGCGCAGGTGCAGTGTTTCAATACCTCGTATTACCAGCCAGCTGTCAAAGGGCGATAGTATTGCACCGGAAGCGTTTTGTAAAAACTTAATTTTCGCCCCCAGTTCAGCTTCTTTGGTTACTACAAGGCCCGCAATAAGGTCGCTGTGGCCGCCTAAATATTTGGTGGCAGAGTGTACTACAATATCAGCGCCCAGTGCAAGAGGTTGTTGTAAGGCGGGCGAAGCAAAAGTATTATCCACGCAAAGCCAGCATTTTTGTGCCTTTGCTATTTTGGCAATGGCTGCTATGTCCGATATTTTTAATGTAGGATTGGTAGGTGTTTCAATCCAGATGAGTTTTGTTTTGGGTGTAACGGCATTAAAAATGTTTTCGGCGTTGGTACTGTCAACATATTGAACACTTATACCAAATTTCTCGTACACATGGGTAAACAGGCGAAATGCACCGCCGTAAATATCATCTACCGCAATAATTTCATCGCCGCTTTTAAGCAGTTTCAATACCGCATCAATGGCTGCAAGGCCGCTGCCAAAAGCAATGCCGGTGCTGCCTTTCTCCAGTTTGGCTATTATATCTTCCAGCGCGGCCCTTGTGGGGTTGCCGCTACGGGCGTAATCGTACCCTTTGTTAACACCGGGGGCTTCCTGAATAAAAGTGCTTGTTTGGTAAATGGGTACCGAAATGGCACCGGTTAGCGGGTCTACAGGAATGCTGTGAATAAGTTCTGTTGCGTTGCTCATAAATCCTCCTTCCTCCCTTTTGGGGAGTGATTTTAAGTTGTTAAACATGGGCCGTTTTTGTAAAGCGGCCTTATTTTTTTTGATTAAACATGTAACACTTATCAAGCAAAACGGGTGCAGGTAATGGTTTAATGGAAGCTTTTTTCATCCTCTATGTAACCCCTCCGCGGTAAGGGGTACGGGCATAAAAAAAGCACAGCCGATAAGTCAGCCGTGCTTTAAAATATTGTAAGCAATAGGTATTGCAATAAAATATCAAACGTAAACGCTGACTTATCTTTCCACATTGATGGTGTGGAAGGAGTTGGCACCTTCATTACAGTTGCGTAAACTGTAAGGGTTGCCAAGGCTTCATCGGGCCATATCCCTCTGCCTTTCTTGATAAGTATATTAAAGAACTGGTGCAAAGATATAATGGCTTTTTACAAACTGCCAAAAAAATATTTTTGCGCAGCAGATTAAACTAAAATTCTTAGGATTTGTTTGCTCAAAAAGAATGTATTTTTACACACAAATATTATTGAAGAGGCTGGGTTAACTGGGTAACTTTTATGGCAAAACGAAAAAAAGAGCAAACAGTTGTTGTTGAACAGGCAGAAGCTGTTTTGCCTGTTACGGCGGGTTTGGAGAAAAAGGCAGCTGTTATAAAGCAGCCCGAAACAGATGTTTTAACGGAAGAAGCGCAGCAGGTGGATATGGCCTCGCAAGAATATATTGAGGTGATTGGCGCGCGCGAGCACAACCTTAAAAATATTGATATTGCCATACCTAAAAACAAACTGGTAGTATTTACGGGTGTAAGCGGCAGCGGTAAATCGTCCCTGGCGTTTGATACCATTTATAACGAAGGCCAGCGCCGCTACATGGAAAGCTTTAGTGCTTATGCCCGGCAGTTTATAGGCGATATGGAGCGCCCCGATGTTGATAAAATAACAGGCCTTTCGCCGGTAATTTCCATTGAGCAAAAAACCACCAATAAAAATCCCCGTTCTACAGTTGGCACGGTTACCGAGGTGTACGATTTTTTGCGCCTGCTGTACGCCCGCATAGGCGAGGCATATAGTTATAACACGGGCAAAAAAATGGTAAAATTCAGCGAGGAAGAAATTGTTGACAATATTTTTAAACGGTTTACGGGGCAAGGCATACTTATACTGGCACCGCTGGTGCGCGGGCGTAAAGGGCATTACAGGGAGCTTTTTGAGGATATACGCAAGAAGGGGTTTGTAAAGGTGCGGGTGGATGGTGAAGTGATGGATATAACGCCCCGCATGCAGGTTGACCGCTACAAAATTCATGATATTGAAGTGGTGGTTGACAGGCTAAAGGTTGAAGAAGCTTTTAAGCTGCGCATAAGCCAAAGTGTACAGCAGGCATTAAAGATAGGTAAGGATTTAATGTTTGTAAGCGTGGTAAACAGGGGGGAAGCACCTGCGGGCAAAGGTGCAAAGGCAGCAGCAAAAGCCGCCGAAGCCGTGCAGGAAACTTCTGCCTCCTACTCCCGCCAGTTAATGTGCGAGGATACCGGCATCAGCTACGAGGAGCCATCGCCCAATGCGTTTTCGTTCAACTCGCCTTATGGCGCCTGCCCCACCTGTAAAGGGCTGGGGTCGGTGTATTCGGTAAGTATGGAAGCCATCATTCCTGATAATACAAAAAGCATTAAGGATGGCGGTATTGAACCACTGGGTAGCGAAAGGGAGGCACACATGTATAAAAGTGTGGCGCAACTGGCAAAAAAACATAAAATAAGCCTTGATAAACCCATAAAAGACCTGCCCGAAAAAGGGCTTAACCTTTTGCTGTACGGCGATGAAAACGGCCCCAAAGAGGAGTCGCCCGAGTTTGAAGAGGCTGTAACTGCCCAGCCGTATGAAGGTGTTTTTGAAGGGATTGTACCCATGCTTAAAAGGTGGTTTACCGATACCGGCAGCACCGAAAATATGCGGGAATGGGTGGAAAAATTTATGGAGCTGAAGAATTGCCCCACTTGTAACGGGGCAAGGCTAAAAAAAGAAAGCCTGTGGTTTAAGGTGGATGAAAAAAACATTAGTGAGCTTGGCGCGCTTAACCTTGATAAGCTGATGCTGTGGTTTACAGGTATTGAAAAAAGGTTGAGCGATAAACAAAATGCTATTGCTAAAGATATTTTAAAAGAAATAAGGGAGCGGTTGCAGTTTTTGCTGGATGTGGGGCTTACTTATCTATCCCTTAACCGCCCCTCGCGAACGCTTAGTGGTGGCGAAAGCCAGCGCATAAGGCTGGCTACACAAATAGGTTCGCAATTACAGGGTATCACCTACGTGCTGGATGAGCCAAGTATAGGGCTGCACCAGCGGGATAACCACCGCCTGATTGGTGCGTTGACCAACCTGCGCGATATTGGCAACAGCGTATTGGTGGTGGAACATGATAAAGATATTATGCTTGCTGCCGATTACCTGGTTGATATTGGCCCCAAAGCGGGCAAACACGGCGGCCGGGTAGTGGCCGCAGGTACTCCTGCGGAGGTAGTGGCATCAGGCTCAGAAACGGCGGCTTATTTAAGTGGCCGAAAAAGCATAGCCATACCTGCCGAAAGGCGTACCGGCAATGGTAAGTTACTGGAAATAAAAGGTGCCACCGGCAATAACCTTAAAAATGTAAGCGTAAAGTTGCCCCTGGGCCAGCTTATAGTGGTTACCGGGGTTAGCGGTAGCGGTAAATCAACCCTCATTAACGAAACATTGTACCCCGTGTTAAGTAAACACGCCTACAACTCAAGGGTTAACCCCATGCCGCACGATGCCATAACAGGACTGGAGCATATTGATAAGGTTATTGAAATTGACCAAAGCCCTATTGGGCGTACACCGCGCAGCAACCCCGCTACATACTGCGGCTTTTTTACGGAGATACGAACATTGTTTTCCTCCGTACCTGAGGCTAAAATAAGGGGGTACAATGCTGGCCGTTTCTCCTTTAATGTAAAGGGCGGGCGTTGCGATATGTGCGAAGGAGGTGGTATGCGGGTGATAGAAATGAACTTTCTGCCCGATGTATATGTGCATTGCGAAAAATGCAATGGCAAACGTTATAACCGGGAAACGCTGGAAATAAGGTACAAGGGCAAATCCATAAGCGATGTGCTTAATATGACGGTGGATGAGGCCTGCGAGTTTTTTGGCGCAGTACATTATTTGTACCGCCGCATTAAGGTGCTGCAGGATGTTGGCCTTGGTTATATTACCCTGGGGCAGAGCGCGGTAACGCTTAGCGGTGGTGAGGCGCAGCGTGTTAAACTGGCTACCGAGCTTGCTAAGCGGGATACCGGTAAAACTTTTTATATATTGGATGAGCCTACCACCGGCCTGCACTTTCAGGACATACAGCATTTGTTAGATGTATTAAACAAACTGGTTGACAGGGGCAATACGGTTTTGGTGATTGAGCATAACCTTGATGTAATTAAAGTTGCCGACCATATTATTGACCTGGGCCCCGAAGGCGGAGACGGCGGGGGTAAAATATTGTTTGAAGGTACGCCCGAGAAGATGGTTAAAAATAAGGTTAGCCACACCGCAAAGTTTTTAAAGGTGGAAATGGGGCTGTAGAAAATACTATTTCAGCCTTTTGGGTGCTTTTGCAAAGCAGAGTGTTTATTGAGGTGGCTATAAAAAAGAAGAACGGCCTGTTCCGGTAAAGGAAGCAGGCCGTTCTTCTTTGCGCATTGTATAAAATGTACAATGGTCTAACCGCCGTAGTAAAACTTAGGGCCGCCACCAAACCTTACACTGAAGGTTAAGAAAAAGGTGGTGTACGAATCGTTATCGGTGGGGTTGGCTTTAAATACAGTTGGTTTAACCTTCCACGGAGTGATTGACCTCTGGTACAGCTGTTTGGCCAAAGCAGCCTGCGTAGGCGATAAATATTGGTCAAACAAAGCCGGATTAATATAGGTAGAGTGTATATCGTCAATATAATCGGTAAAGGTGTGCCTGAATATTAAACCTGCTGATAAAGCAAAAGTGTTATTAAGATAAACCTTAACACCCAATGTAATGGGTATATATACTCCGAGTAAATTATATGGTTTTGCAAAAGGCATTGTGGTAACTGCACCGGTAGTAGGGTTGGTATAAGTGTTCATACCGGGAAACCCTTCCCCTTCAAGCCTTAAAGGTTTTAAGTCAACCCATTGACCATTGTACATGGTTTGGGGGTTAAAATGGAACAAGCCAAGACCCATGCCTATGTACGGGCTTATTTTGTGAATCTCCACTTCTTTGTCAAAAATCATTACCGGGTAAATTTCCGCGTTTATGCTTCCTTCAAATATCCTTGAACGGAAACTTAAATTACGGTAATATCTCCAGCGCTCATAATCACCGGTATTTTTAATAAGGCTGTCGGCACCATCAACATTGGTGTAGTTGAGGGCTAATTTAACCGATAACCAACTGTACGGGAAATAGTTAACAAATGCACCTACCAACGGGCGTGTTGTTTTGGCATTAAAATCTTTGATAAATGGCTGCCCTTTACCCCTGTTGCCTCCAAGGTCGCCAAAAAAGGCTGTTGCGCCAACAGTGGCACCAACTTCCCAATGGCCTGCAATATCTTCAAGCTCTTCGTCGTATTGGGCCTCACTTTTTTCGGTAAGGAAAATGGTAAAAGTCAAGGTTAGTAACACTGGCAAGAAGCCATGTACAAATTTTTTCATGGGAAAAAATTTAATTACGGATTATTAGTACGGAAAATCAATATGCAAATATATGCTTTTTTTAGAAGAAAATATTAAAATCTCAACATGTATATATGTTCAATGCCGTCTTCCAGGTAAATGTCTCCAACTTGTTGAAAACCAAAGCTTTCGTAAAATTTCTTCAAATAAAGCTGGGCCCCTATTTTAAGTGTTTTTTTACCGAAAATTAAGGCGCAGTTAATTAATGCGTTTTCTAACAACTTTTTGCCCGCGCCACTACCCCTGCTGGCTGGCGAGGTTATTACCCTGCCAATTGAGGGCTCGGCGTAAGCCACGCCTGGGGGTACCAGCCTGGCATAAGCGGCCAGGTGCCCGTTTTGCCAGCCGCAAAGGTGGTAACATTCCTGGTCTTTGTTATCGGCATCTAAAAAAACGCAGTTTTGCTCCACCACAAACACTTCCGAGCGAAGGCGCATTATGGCATACAACTCATCTGCATTAAGCTCTTTAAACGTTTTACATTTCCAGCTAAGCTCCATCAGTTTACATACTGTTTTAAAAATTCAATAATTTTTGTGTAGGTGTCAACAAGGTTTTGGCCTGTCCAGCCATGCCCTTCGCCTGTGTAAACTACAAAGCTGTTGGGTACATTAAACAATTGCAGTTTGGCCTGCAGGCGTTCGCTCTCGCTAATGGGTACAATATCGTCTGCCGTGCCGTGAAAAATAATCGTTGGGGGAGAAGAGGCCGAAACGTAATTAATAGGGCTGGCCTTAGCGTAAGCGGTGGAATCTGTTACGGCATCAGTACCCATAAAGTTGATAAGTATGGGCCTTGCCAGTTGTAAAAAAGGGTGGTTAAAATACATCCAGTTAAGGTTAACCGGGCCAAAAAGGTCAACTACGGCTTTGTATTTGCCCGCTGCACTGTTATAGCCCTGCAGCATGGCAAGGTGCGCCCCTGCACTGGCCCCGGCCAAAACAATTTTATCTGCATTTATATTGTACTCTGCTGCTTTGCCGGTAATATAGTTTACTGCACTGGCAACATCGTTAACGGCAGCAGGGTAAATATTGCTGCCAGCGTTGGCCAGGCGGTAATTGATGTTAAAAAACGCATAATCAGGCAGGCTTGCCCTTAAGGAGGCAATGGCGCTGGTAAAATCGCCCTTGTCGCCACTTTCCCAGGAGCCGCCATGTATCATTATCAAAACTTTAGTGTTTGCTGTGCTGCGCCCCGCCGGTAAATATACGTCCATATTTTGTGCTGCGTTGCTGCCGTAGGCTACATTGGTTATATCAACCTCACGGGTGGTATCGGCAGTGCCGGGGGCCGTATCGTTTTTTTTGCACGAAGCTGCCAGTAAGGCAAAAAGCAGCAGGAAGGCAAGTTGTTTAAAGGTGTTTTGCATTGTTTGGTGTTTTGACCGTTGCGCAGTTATTTGTTTTTTAAAAGTTTGGTGAAGCGTAAGCAAAAGTAACCACAACTGCCAAATTTTTAGCAGCCATCTTTCCACATGCTGTTGCAAGGGCTATTTACCAACAGCAGGTACGGCAGCAAGGCTTTCGTTGCCTGTTTCGTTAACGCTTTGTACCGCAAAAAAGTAATTGTCTTTAGATAGGGGCAAGGTTATGCTGGTTTCGGTGGTAAATATCTTTCTCGTCCAAAAGGCGCTGGTAGTTTCGCGTACTAATACATAATATCCCTTTATGTTGCCGGTTTTTGGGGCTGTCCAGTAAAGGCGTGTAAAATTGCTAAGGTCTTTAACATCAATGGTTACTTGCTGCGGTATAGCGGGGGCCTTGCTTAAATTGGCAAGATTGGCCAGGTTTAGGCAGGTATTTTTGCGCAGGTATTCAAAATCCATAAATTCTGCAAGGTCGCCATACTGGGTGTTGTTTTCCAGCCTTACATCCTGGTGCTGGTG